>CADAVS010000063.1 GCA_902791425.1 uncultured Ruminococcus sp. | reverse complement strand
AATGGGATTAGAATAGGAGAATGTATATCTCTGGCAGGAAGACGGATCGCCGTCAGCTGACTTCAAGATAGACATTGCATAGTTATACGTTCCGTTTTCGATATGCATAATGCCTGAAATTCTCGGTGTGTAGTTCGGTGCATCGTCCTCGAACTCTCTTGTTCTCAAAGCCTGCTCAAATGTCATTTGCTTGTCCATCAAGTCATATATTGTATCGGTCTGGTCGCCGTTTGTAACTATTGTCTTATTGCCAAGGACACGAACAGGTGCATAAATAATGAGATGTGGGTCTTCAAGCTTTGACTCGTCAAATGCCTGAGTACGTATGCCCTCGCCGTCTTCAACAAAAACTCTGTTACGGCTGTTTACACTTCTGCCCATTATAAAATATGCTGTTACCGCATACTTCCCATTGGGTGACTTTCCTATTATTATCCCTCTGCCGGGATATGAGTTACTCTTAAGCTCTTCTGAAATATTAATCATATTAATCTCCTTCTCTGTTATAAAAACTATTTAAGTGTTGAACACAGCTTTTCAACGGCTTCGGGTAAAATCTTCCATTCTGCCTCTTCCATTACTCTTCTTTGCAATGTTTCGGCTGTATCATCATCATTTATGTACACAGCCTTCTGCATAAGAATTTTACCCCCGTCAGTAATCTCATTTACAAGGTGAACAGTAGCACCCGTAACCTTAACGCCATAATCAAGTGCCGCCTGATGAACCTTTAATCCATAAAATCCATCACCGCAGAATGATGGTATCAGTGACGGATGAATGTTTACTATTCTGTCGGTATATGCGTCTATAAACTGCTTTCCGAGTATTGCGAGGAAACCTGCAAGCACCACAATATCAACATTCATTTCCTGCATATAATTCTTAAGAGCGACATCAAAAGCCTCCGCACTTCCGCACTCACGCTTTAAAATAACATTTGTATTTATACCTGCATTTTTTGCACGCTCAAGAGCATAAACGCCCTCTTTGTTTGATACAACTGTCACAATTTTACCACTCTTTAAAATTCCGTTATTTTGTGCATCAATCAACGCCTGAAGGTTAGTTCCTCCGCCCGATACGAGAACACCAATATTTAGCATATGTCCACGCCTTTCTCTCCATTTACGATTTCGCCTACAACAGTGGCAGTTTCGCCGCAAGCCTTTATTGCCTCTATTGCTTTGTCAGCATCATTTTCAGGAACCGCAAGCATAAGACCGATACCCATATTATAGGTGTTGAACATATCTCTTTCGGAAACATCGCCAAGTTTTTTAATCATATCAAATATGGGCAATACCTCAAAGCTGTTCTTGTCTATTTTAGCTCGTGTACCTTCCTTCAACATTCTCGGAATATTCTCAATAAAGCCTCCGCCTGTTATATGGGAAACAGCACGTACATCTGCAACATCTATTGCAGACAGCAATGGCTTTACATATATTTTGGTAGGTGTTAAAAGTGCCTCACCGATAGTTGAACCAAGCTCGTCACTGTATGTATTAAGGCTTTTTTTACATTCAGCACTGTCATTGATATTAAACACCTTTCTGACAAGTGAATATCCGTTTGAGTGAACACCTGATGACTTAACACCGATAATCACATTTCCTGCTTCAAGACGGCTGCCGTCAATTATCTTGTCCTTGTCAACAATACCAACCGAAAAGCCTGCCAAATCATATTCATCCTCAGGATAGAACCCCGGCATCTCAGCAGTTTCTCCGCCGATTAAAGCACAGCCTGCGGCAACACAGCCGTCAGCCACACCCTTAACAATATCTGCAACCTTTTCGGGAATATTTTTTCCAACCGCAATATAGTCAAGGAAGAACAACGGCTTTGCACCGCCGCACGCAATGTCATTTACACACATTGCAACACAGTCCTGACCGACAGTATCGTGCTTATCCATTAAGAAAGCAATCTTAAGCTTAGTTCCTACACCATCTGTCCCTGATACCAATACGGGATTTTTATAACCTGCACCAATTTCAAACAAGCCGCCAAAGCCGCCTATGCCCGAAATAACTCCGGGTATATTTGTGCGTTTAACGTGCTCCTTCATAAGCTCAACCGCTTTATATCCTGCCTCAACATCTACGCCTGCATTTTTATATGCCTGACTCATAATTATCCTCCGTTCTTCTTTTCTGATTTTATAAAGATTTTAATTCTTCCTGAAGTGCCGCATCCTTTTTGGCAACGGCATCTGCCATATCCTTTTTAAATTCTTCAAGCTTATCTGCCAGACTCTCATCAGATATTGCCAACATCTGTACCGCAAGTATACCTGCGTTGTCAGCACCATTTACGCCAACAGTTGCAACAGGAATACCCGACGGCATCTGAACCATTGAAAGCAGAGAGTCCAATCCATCCATAAATGATGACTTTATGGGAAGTGCGATAACAGGCACAGTTGTATACGCGGCAATAACACCGCCTAAATGAGCCGCTTTGCCTGCCGCCGCAATGATAACCGATATTCCGTTCTGCTTAGCATTTTTCGCAAATTCTTCTGCGGCATACGGCGTTCTGTGTGCCGAAATAACTCTCGCCTCATAATCCACACCAAAATCTTTAAGAATCTCTATTGCACCCTTTACAACAGGAAGGTCAGAGTTACTTCCCATTATTATTGCAACCTTTGCCATTTTATCACATTCCTTTCATAACTTTTCTTACTTATAATATAAATCCTTTTCTGTCAAATCTGCGACAGCCTCTAAATACATTTTTGCCTCAGCCTTAGCACTTTCCATACTCAAGCTCCTATAGTTTCCGCATTCAACCTCGCTGTTTCCCGGCATCTCGCCGTCATATGCTATTATCTTAGCCAAAGTATTCTTTATCAACTCTAAGTTTTCCGCGTGGTTATCAGACCTCATAAGCAAGTAAAATCCTGTCTGACAACCCATAGGTCCGAAATATATTACCTTATCCGCAAGCTCAGAATTTCTCACAACGGTTGCGAACATATGTTCAAGAGAATGCATAGCGGAATTGGAAATCAAATCACCTGTATTCGGCTTTCTCATTCTCAAGTCATATGTGGTAATATCCCCGTCTACACGAGATATATATACACCTCTGTCAAGTTTTGTGTGGTCAACTGTAAAACTCGCTATTTTCTTCATATATCAACGATTTCCTCCGAAAACTCTATTTGAAGTATTTAACACCGCTTTCAAAAATCTTCTGGTCCTTGTCACCCGGTATATTTTTAAATACGTCATTCTTAAACCTCTCGGAATGTCCCATCTTACCTAAAACTCTGCCGTCAGGGCTTGTTATACCCTCTATGGCATAGTACGAGCCGTTAGGATTGTACGGCATCTCGTATGTTGGGTCACCGCAAGTGTCTACGTACTGAGTAGCAATCTGTCCGTTTTTCTCCATTTCTGCAATAACCTCAGGACTTGCAACAAATCTGCCTTCGCCGTGAGATACCGCAATCTGATGAATGTCGCCTACCTCAACGCCTGCAAACCAAGGAGATTTAACTGACGCAACCCTTGTTGATACAATACGTGATACGTGTCTGCCCAAGGTGTTAAATGTAAGTGTCGGACAAGAGCTGTCTGTCTGTCTTATCTCGCCGTAGGGTACAAGTCCCAACTTAATAAGTGCCTGGAAGCCGTTACAAATACCAAGCATCAAACCATCACGCTTGTTAAGCAGTGTCATAACAGCCTCTTTAATTCTCTCGTTCTCAAAGGCTGCTTTGATAAACTTACCTGACCCGTCAGGCTCATCACCGCCGCTGAAGCCGCCGGGCAACATAACTATTTGAGCGTTGTTTATCTTTTCAACAAAGCTGTTGATTGATTGCTCAATATGCTCAGTCTTTAGATTTCTGAAGATTTCAACATCTGCCACACCGCCTGCACGTTCAAAGGCACGCATTGAATCGTATTCGCAGTTGGTGCCGGGGAATGCAGGTATAAATATTCTCGGCTTAGCAAATTTATCGTTTGGTACAATGTTTACTCTCTTTGTGTACTCAAACTTCTTCATTCCTACATCATCAAATCCCGCCTTTGTCGCAAATACGCTCTCAAGAGGCTTTGTCCAGGCTGTTTCAATATCGTCAAGTGAAATTTCCTCACCATCTATCTCAATCACAGACTCAATCATTGTGTGACCTAATTTTACTACATCAATGTTTTCGTTCATAAAGCCTGTTGCACCCAAGCCTTTTACCTCTATGATAACGCTGCCGTACTTAGCTTTGAACAAGTCAGCTTTATTGCAGCAATCAGTAAATTCAAAGCCAATCTTGTTACCGAGAGCCATCTTGCAGATACCCTCCATAGCACCGCCGTAGCCAACAGCCCAAGCAGATTGAATTAAACCGACTTTGTCATCGCTAATCATCATATAAAGCATATCATACAACTGCTTAAGGCTATTGAAATCAGGTATATTATTTTCGTCATACTTAGGACTTAACATAAATACAAGATTATTTGCGCCCTTGAACTCATTAGACACAGCCTTTGATGCTGTGAGCGGTGCAACCGCAAATGACACAAGTGTCGGCGGAACATCTATATCGTTGAACGAACCTGACATACTGTCCTTGCCGCCTATGGCACCAAGACACAGCTTTTCCTGTGCAGTGTAGGCACCAAGCAAAGACGCAAGAGGCTTGCCCCAACGGTTTTCATCATTGCCCAACCTTTCAAAATACTCCTGGAAGGTCAGGTAAATATCGCTGTAATCCGCACCTGCGACAACCGCTTTTGTAACAGAGTCAACAACTGCATACATAGCACCGAGATATGGGTTCTTGGAGGACAGCTTAGGATTATATCCGTAAGCCATAACTGTTGCAGTATTTGTTTCCTTGTGTATTGTAGGTATTTTTGCAACCATATTCTGCTGAGGTGTCAACTGATGAACACCACCGTATGGCATAAATACCGAACCCGCACCGATTGTACTGTCAAATCTCTCAACCAAGCCGTGCTGAGATGCTATGTTCAAGTCACCCATCATATTTGTGATTTTCTCTTTATATGTGTCACCCTCTGCCGCAAAATCAAACAAATCGGCTGAAAAATCACCCTTTGCAATATGTGCCTTGCTATGCTTCTCCGCACCGTTTGTATTCAAAAAGTCACGGCTTATGTCGCATATGGTATTGCCTCTCCAGCTCATTCTCAAACGATTTGTGTCTGTAACATTTGCAACACATACCGCATCTAAATTCTCTTTGTCGGCCTCTGCAATAAACTTGTCTGCATCAGAGGCTCTGACAACAACTGCCATTCTTTCCTGTGATTCAGAAATTGCGAGTTCTGTGCCGTCAAGTCCGTCATACTTCTTAGGAACTTTGTCAAGGTTAATATCCAAGCCGTCAGCCAACTCACCAACAGCAACGGAAACACCGCCTGCACCAAAGTCGTTACATCTTCTAATCATAGATGTAACTTCCTTCTTTCTGAATAATCTCTGAAGCTTTCTCTCAACAGGTGGGTTGCCCTTCTGAACCTCTGCACCGCAGGTTTCCAAAGATTCTGTATTATGAGCCTTTGAAGAACCCGTCGCACCGCCGCAACCATCACGGCCTGTCATACCGCCGAGCAATATAACAACATCACCATTCTCGGGTACTTCACGGATAACATTCTCCTTTGGAGCGGCAGCGATTACCGCACCTATCTCCATACGCTTTGCGACATAGCCTTCATCGTAAATCTCGTTTACGTTACCTGTTGCAAGTCCGATTTGGTTACCGTATGAGCTGTATCCCTGTGCGGCACCGACTGTAATCTTTCTCTGAGGGAGTTTTCCGTTTAATGTTTCCTTAAGGCTCTTTCTCGGGTCGCCGCTGCCTGTAACTCTCATAGCCTGATATACATAGGAACGTCCTGACAACGGGTCGCGGATAGCACCGCCCAAGCAGGTTGCCGCTCCGCCGAAAGGCTCAATCTCGGTTGGATGGTTGTGAGTTTCATTCTTGAACATAACAAGCCAATCCTCTTGGGTTCCGTCCTCCATATCAACTTTTACATTTATACTGCAAGCATTGATTTCCTCGGACTCGTCAAGGGCTTCAAGATATCCCTTCTTTTTAAGCTCCTTAACAGCAATTGTTGCAAGGTCCATCAGGCACATATTTTTCATTTTTCTGCCCTGATATACGTATTCACGAGACTTTTGATATTCCGCAAAAGCCTTGTCTATAATTTCATCATCAATTTTAACTTCATCTAAAATAGTAGAGAAGGTTGTGTGTCTGCAATGGTCGGACCAATATGTGTCAATCATTCTTATCTCAGTAACGGTCGGATTTCTCTTCTCTGTATCTTTAAAATAAGTACGGCAGAAACAAATGTCGTCATAATCCATTGCAAGTCCCATATCGGCAATCATAGCTTTAAGCTCAGCCTCACCCATATCAATAAAGCCGTCAATAGTTTTAACATCATCAGGCATTTCAATTTTGTCATTAAGTGTAACGGGAAGTTCAAAGCTTGCACGTCTTGACTCCACAGGGTTTATTGTATAATCTGCGGCAGCCTCCAAATCAGAGTCACTTACCTCACCAATCAGAACAATTATTTTAGCGGTTCTTACGAGAGGCTTGTCCGCACCTGTCATAATCTGCACACATTGTGCAGCACTGTCGGCTCTCTGGTCGTACTGACCGGGTAGATATTCCATTGCAAAATATTTACCCTCAGGTATAGTGATTTCGTCAAATACAACGTTGTCAACCTGAGGTTCAGCAAAAACTGTATCGCAGGTCAACTCAATATCCGCATCAGACATACCCTCTATGTCATAGCGGTTAATAACACGCACCTCTTTAATACCGCTAAGTCCCAAATTTTCTCTCAGGTCACGGCACATAGCACCTGCTTCAATATCAAAGCCCTTTTTCTTCTCTACAAAAAGTCTTTTTACTGCCATATAAAATCCATCCTTCCATTACATATAACTAAAACAGGGAGTCGGTATACACCAACTCCCTGCAAAAAATTTACAATAATCCTCTGCACTTCGCCTCAAAAGACGCAGTATTAGCATTATACAGATGAACGTGTTTAAAAGATATCATATTATTGTTATTCTCAGCACAGCAATTTACAAATCTCATCTTAAAAACTCATTCCTCTCTGTCTTTATTCGTCACCTTCGCACTGTATAAAAGTAACCTTAATTAGTATAACATAAGGATTATATAAATGCAAATATATTATTAAAGATTTTGTAAATTTGTGCATTTTTTATGTATTAATACACGTAAGTCACTATTCGTTGTATAAATATGTATCTTAAAAAAACAGCAGAGCAACAACTCTGCTGTTTTTAAGTACCATTATTTTCTGAGGTTTTCTATACACTCGCGACATACACGCTTGTCCATATAGTTAACAACCTCGTTCGCACTTCCGCAGAAAATGCAGGCAGGCTCATACTTTCTCAAAATAATGCAATCACCATCTACATAAATTTCCAACGGGTCCTTGTGATCTATTTTAAATGTCTCCCTCAACTCCTTCGGCAATACAATCCTTCCAAGTTCGTCAACCTTCCTCACAATTCCGGTGCTCTTCATACAATTTACCTCCTTTTATAAAATTTACTTTATTTGCTAAGTATTTGCAAATATTTACATTTCAGATTATAACTCTTAATATTTCATTTGTCAACCCTTTTTTTGAAGTTTTTTCTATTTTCTGTAAAATTTAATTATTTTTTCCATTTTCAGCCACAACATTGACCGAAAACACAGATTTTTTATATAAAATGTTCCAATTATAGGATTCCCATTTGAATTGTGTCGCAAAAGCTGACTTAACCTTTCTGCCCAAACCAAGTATATCACAGCTAAGTGCTGACGTTTTATACAAAAAAGATTCCGTTCGGCTTTTAAGCAGTCGTGTAACCTTATCTAAATCGGCACCCTCGGAAACACTGATTTCTATTTCTAATGTGATATACGGATTGACATTTTCCGTTGACACGTTAATATCGGGCTTACATATACTCGACAGCGTACATTCACCCGTACCGTAGTTAAGCCCTGCACCCTCTGTATTTCCAATCAGCAGATTGTATATAAGAGCCTCATCAGCATCTGCTACACCGCACATCTTTCCTGATAGAAAAAGAGCCATACCTGACAGACCGTTCTCGTTCACAAGAGGTGCAACGGCATCATACGCCTTATCAACACTTCTGCTGACAAACTCTCGCAGAGTAATCACAGTTGAATATGGCACATCTCTGTTTTTAAAAAATAACTCATAATACCTGATTGTGTTTTCCTCAAGGGTTGGGTTGACGCTTTTTAAAAATTCCACAGCCGAGCTTGCCACACAAATATTTGCAGACGGTCTGACCTCTCTGTCCTTCAACAATATAACACAATGGCTCAAAGCATCCTCTTCCGCCACCTGATTTGACAGAGCCACAACCTTTACATTGCTGAAATCCGCCTTTTTGCTCAGCACACTTTTAAGCTTATTTTTTGCTGTGAAGAAGTCATCGGCTTCCACACAGATATTGTCCACTGTATTATTGCCATCAGACTGTTTTTCATCAGCTTTTTCCTCGGCTCCCATACTTCCGCCCGACTCTAATGGATTTGATAATTGAAAGGTATACTTAAATTCAGAGTTATCTCCCTTATCTATTCCTATGGCAATTACATATCCCTTTTCCTCAACCTCGCTGCTGTCATAACAACCGCACAATGTCAGACACAGTGCCAATAACATAACAGCCGCTCCTGCTCTCTTAATTTTAAAGCTGATTTTTCTGACCTCGCCGAATGTGATGCTAAGTGCAAGAGAGCAATACAGAATCGAAGATGTGATTAACGCCAACAGATACGCAAAATCAACGCGTATGGGAAATTTACCGGTGCTTGCTCCTTTAGTCAGAGCATAGGTAATATGCTCTACCCCCTCCGCATATTCGTATGGGAAGTTCAGCGAGAATATAAGAATAATCAAAACATTTGCAATAACAGCCAAGGCGGCAGAAAACAGTGCCGTCTTCTTGTATGAATATTTACTATTGTTTCTCGGCAAGAAAAATACCGCAATAATATCTGAATACATAAACAGCGACAATAATCCCTTAAAAAGCACATCACCTGCCCCCTTGCCCAGCACAGGTGCCAAATTATATATATCCGCATTTTTTAACCCGAATACGAATATGGCTGCAACTGTAAGACCAACACCTAAAACCGACAAGGAATGCATACGCCTTACCGACTGTCTGCCGCACAGCATTGTCACAAGTGCCGCCAAAGCTATAAAGCCACCTGTAAACCAAAGCGGTGAGGTAGGAAAAACAGTTTTTCTCAATGCAGAACATACATAAAACACAGTTGCACAGAACGAAACAATAAAATATATGACACCAATCAGCGATATGGCATTACCTGCCTTTGTTCCGCATTTTCTTTTAACGGCCTCAACAATTCCCACATCTGCATACTTGTCATAAGGCAACATAATCAGCCAGAAAATTGCTAAGAATACAGTGCCCGAAAAAACAGCCGTAAGCCAAGCGGCACTTCCGCCAAAATGAAGATATATTTTGGGATAAAA
>CADAVS010000062.1 GCA_902791425.1 uncultured Ruminococcus sp. | reverse complement strand
GTGCTGATGGAAGCATAAAAACACTAAACATAAAAGCGGTAGCCGACATCCTCGGACACACCACTACCGAGATAACCGAAAGGTACTATGTTAAAAAGGATACCTCAAGGCTGACCGGAATCACAGACGGATTCGAGATATGACGGAATCGCAGAATGGAATACCCCTGAGAATGAAATTAAATCACTCTCAGGGGTATCAAAATTTGATACGCATAAACAAAGAAAAGAGATTTTTATTTTGGGGCAAAAAAATATTCTGGAGAATTAAAAAATATTCTTGCAGAATTGCTCTCCATAGACAAAATTGGCAAAATTGACGAAATCAAGTGATGCTAAAATGATGATGTAGCAGACGGAATCGTTAGAAACAGATGCGACCGTATGCGAAATTGATGCTCATTTCAGGCATAAATATTTAACTCAGAAGACCATGCGCCGTCATCAGAAATATAATTTAAAATTACTAAAAATTGCTATTGATGCTCAAAAAAATGAAGATTGCTGCTCTCGAATTTTGAGAATAAAAAATGGCTCAAACCCAGTGTTTGAGCCAAATATATTGGCAGGGGTAGAAGGACTCGAACCCTCAAGAACGGTTTTGGAGACCGGCATGTTACCATTACATCATACCCCTAAAGAGCGCCATATTAAGTTTTTATTATGCAGTATTTGCAACATAGGGACACGGCTTTGGAGACCGCTGCTCTACCAACTGAGCTATACCCCTTTACGATAACTCGTAAATTATATCACGTATTTCGGTTTTTGTCAAGCACTTATTTTCTAATAGATAGCTAATTTCTAATTTTTGTTAATATATAGTATTCAATCTGTAACAGAATATAACAGCCGACACTTAGAACAACCGATTTTTCAGTCATTCGGTGAAAGTAATTGTCGCTTGCGATTAAACAAGGCACCAAAATAATGTATAATGCATATTAAAACATATTACGGCGGATATATCTATATATTTTAATATATGGATAGGGGTGATTTGATTGAAAAGAGTCATAAAAATTGCATCTGTATACGTGGGGTTGATAATAGGCGCAGGCTTTGCATCGGGTCGCGAGGTGTTGGAGTATTTTAATTTTCCCTCAAACGGAAAGTTCTTCGGTGTGCTTATTTCAGCTCTTATGTTTATGGCTATTGCCTATATAATACTCTCCAAGGCGTCAGAGAACAAAATTAACAGCTTTGATTTATATATAGACAGCGTTGCCGGCAGATGTTCAATGGCAATAAAATATTTTATACTTATATATATGTTTTGCGGTCTTTTTGTAATGTTTGCCGGAAGCGGTGCGTTGGTTGATAGGATATCACCGTTTTCAAGCCTTTGGGGAGCAGTTGTTATGGCTCTGATTTGCTTTGGTGTTATCTGTTTTGATGTCAAGGGCATTGTGGCACTGAATATGGTGCTTGTGCCTTTGATGATTTGCGGAATACTGTATGTCTCTTTTTATTCAGTAATCTTCAACGATATTTCAGTGTTTGCAGAATCGGGCGGAAAGCAAATAATGCTGTCGGCTGTGTGCTATTGTGCATACAATACGGTAACGGCAGGCTCGGTGCTTGTTCCTCTTGCGGAGGACACTACGAATAAAGAAATAAAAAAAGCCGCACTACTCGGCGGTTTTGTAATTGGATTGTTGATTATGGTAGTTTGGAGTGTTCAGCAAATCAATATAGATATATTGTGGGACAGCGAACTGCCTATGCTTGAATTGTCGGCTTTGTGCGGCAAGGCTTGCAAACGCATATATGCTGCCGTTTTGTTTATGGCAATCTGTACTACCGCTGTTTCATACGGATTTGGAATTATGTCACATTTTGCATATAGAATAAAAAGCTTTGGAGAAAGAGTCCTGTTTGCTGCAGTGCTTTGTTTGGCGGCTATTCCCTTTTCGCTTTATGGATTTTCTAATCTTGTTGCTGAACTATATTCTTTATTCGGATATCTTGGTATGATTTGGATTATATGGATAGTTATTGACAGATACAAATAACTAATGTCATAATTTGTTCTGTGGAATATGTTGTAAATTTGTAAAAAATGTGTTACAATATATCTTGTAATATATAAAAAGAGGTTTTACATATGAAAAAATTGATTTCTTGGAATGTTAACGGATTGAGAGCGTGTATGGGTAAAGGCTTTGATGAAATATTCAAAAGTCTTGATGCTGATGTTTTTTGTCTTCAGGAGATAAAGCTCAAAGAAGGACAGATAGACTATTTGCCTGACGGCTATAACGCATATTGGAACTATGCCGAAAAAGCAGGATATTCGGGTACGGCTTTGTTTTCTAAGGAAAAGCCCCTGTCTGTATCCTACGGAATAGGTATTGAAAAGCACGATACCGAGGGCAGAGTTATAACGGCAGAATTTGAAAAGTTTTATGTGGTGACGTGCTATACTCCCAACGCTCAGGATGGCTTAAAAAGACTTGACTACCGTATGGAGTGGGAGGACGATTTCAGAGAATATCTAAAAGGACTTGAAAAAAACAAGCCCGTAATACTTTGCGGCGACTTAAATGTTGCCCACAATGAGATAGATTTAAAAAATCCTAAAACAAATCGCAAAAATGCAGGCTTTTCCGATGAAGAAAGAGCGAAAATGACTGAACTTTTGGACAGCGGTTTTGTAGATACATTCAGATATTTTTATCCTGAGACAGAGGGTGAATACTCCTGGTGGTCATACAGATTTAAGGCGAGAGAGAAAAACGCAGGATGGAGAATTGATTACTTCATTGTATCAGATGCTCTTGTGCCTCAGCTTGACTCTGCCTCAATTCATCAAGAGATATTTGGTTCTGACCATTGCCCTGTTGAGCTTGTTTTGAAGTAGAAGTATTTTTAAAAATTCATATTGACAGAACCGATAAAATGTTGTATTATATACCTTGTAACAATTTTGTAACATTTGAGTAAACATACTGTAATTGTTTGTATAATAGAGGAGAAAAATATGTTTGGACAAGATATAGGAATAGATTTAGGCACATCATCTGTGTTGATATGCGTAAAAGGACGGGGAATAATAGCTAACGAACCGTCTGTTGTCGCCATAGATAAGGATAGTAACAGGCTTTTGGCGGTGGGACGTGAAGCACAAGAGATGTTGGGTAGAACTCCGGGTAATATAGTGGCGGTCAGACCTCTTAAAGAGGGCGTTATATCCGACTATGCCGTAACGGAAAGAATGCTCAAATATTTTATTCAGCGTGCGGTCAAGAGCGGAACGTTAGCAGGATTGTTTAAGCCGCGTGTTGTAATTTGTGTGCCCAGCGGTATTACAGAGGTGGAGGAACGTGCCGTAATTGATGCGGCAACACAGGCAGGTGCAGGCAGAGTTCATTTGATTGAAGAGCCCCTTGCTGCCGCAATAGGTATAGGAATTGACATTACTCAGCCTTGCGGAAGTATGGTGGTTGATTTGGGTGCAGGCACAAGTGATATTGCAGTTATATCTCTTGGCGGAATTGTGCAGAGTGAGTCAATCAAGGTTGCAGGCGATACCTTTGATGACGCAATAATAAAGTACATACGTCGTAAGTATAATATCCTTATAGGAGAACGCACCGCAGAGGAACTGAAAATAAAGATTGGCTGTACGCTCAAGAGGGATAAACTTCTTGCTATGGATGTCAGAGGCAGAAGTCTTGTGTCGGGATTGCCAAAGACAATTCAGATTACATCAGACGAGATGTACGAGGCGTTGAGCGAAACGGCAACAGTTATTGTAGACACCATAAAGAATGTTTTGGAAGACACACCTCCTGAACTTGTGGGGGATATCAGTAACAGGGGGATTATCCTGACGGGCGGAGGCTCTCTTTTGCATGGTATCGGCAGACGCATACAAACCGAAACAGGCATAAAGGTTATAGTAGCCGAAGGTGCGGAGGAGTGTGTCGCACTCGGCACCTGCAAAGCGACAGATAATATGGAGATACTTAAAAATTATAAAGCCGGCGAAAGAATAAGATGATAAGAAAATATCTTCCGATAAAATATAAATAAAATAAACGACAGCTCTCACATTGCGGAGCTGTCGTTTATTTTTGGGAAAGCAGAACAATTCGGATATCACATTGTTTAACCAATTATTTTCCTAATTTTTCAAAAATTTCTCTCTCACTTTTTGAGAATTCCTCGTATGATGATAGATATCTAATATGTTCATCGTCTATAGAACCATAATGCTGCGTTGAGTAATCAAGCTCCTCTTTTGACTTAAAAATAAAAACACGACAATTGTTTTTCTTATCTATCACTGCATAACCTTCATCAGAAAGCACACATAAAGTTTTCTTATTAATATCAAAATCCTTTACTTTATCTAACACCACTTGAGGTCCACCATCTATGTAAATCATCAATAGTTTTGTGTCTGACGATTTGCAAAGCAAGATTAAATATAATCAAAATAAATAGAATACCGGCAATAACAAATGAAATTATCATTATTTTCTTTTTACTTTTCACGCAAATCACCTCGTAGTCCAAAAATCAACAGTAACATTATATGGTTGTATTGCACCCGTCTTTTGTGAAATAACCGCAACATCGTTAGCGATTGTTCCTAATCTAAATTTTTTTGACCACTCGGCACCTTCTTTTACAGAATTCGTCCAAGCGACTTTTTCAAGTTTACCACTATTATCAACAGTCAAGTTATCGTTTTCTGCAAGGTATGTTGATATGTAAGTATTATACTCCTTTAAAGAATTGCGGAATTGTGGAACAGATTGCAGGCTATTTGGGCGGTATCGGCGGCGATGAATTTGTATGTATATCAGAAAGCAATATACTTCCGTACATATCGCAATTCAAAAATATCGTGACACAGGTTGCTTCATCACCAACCGTATCACGGTTATTTTATTTGTATAACTCAACAATTCTTTGTATACACAAAATCTTTAAACATAAATCACATTGTGGTTTCTCTTCTTATCAATATAGGTGTTACTATTTTGTGTATCGGTTCTTTTAGCGGTACGGGCTTGCGTTTTTTTCTTTCATTCATCTGCATAACAAGGAGTTTCATAGCCTCATCGGCGATCAACTCGGACTGCTGGCCAACGGTGCTTATTGGGATAACAGCCTCACTGGAAATAGGTGAATTATCAAAGCCTACAATGCTGTAATTATCAGGAAGCGTACCGTATTTACGTATCAAAATATTCAGCAGAATATTTGCGTGAGTGTCATTCGACATAAAAATTCCTTTCTTTTTATTTGGATATTTATCTTCAATTTCATCAACAAGCTGTGTTAGTTTTTCTTTGTTTTCCTCAAAAGTATTGCCAAGCTGTGTGAGAATTACATTATGCACAACATTACGCTCACTGCAAATATCCTCAAAGCCTTTAATTCTTCCGTAAGCCGGCACATTTTCCGGTACCGGAGAGTTGATATGTATAAGAATATCGCAACCGCTTTTTACTAAAAGACTTGCTGCCTGAACTGCTCCCATGTAGTTATCGGTATTGACGCTGCACACATATTCGTCCTCACGCTCTATCGTGACAATAGGAATGTTATACGACGCAAGCTCCTTTGAGGAAATCGTGTGGCTTAAAATAATCATACCTTCGATTTTATATGCAAGAAGCTCAGAAATATACTGTCTTTCAATGTTCTTGTTTTCATCACCCACAAAAACAAGAAATTTATATCCGTATTCCTCATAGGTTGAAAGAATGCGGTTTAGCATTTCCGAATAGTAGTGAAGATAGAGATTAGGAACAATAACTCCTATAAACTCAGTGTTGCCGTTTGCCAGAATACGTGCAACCTTATTTTCCTTATAATCAAGCGCGGCAAGTGCATCGGCAATAATTTGCTGATTTTTCAATGTAAGCGAATCGGGATTATTAAAATATCTTGATACAGTCGTTTTTGAAAAGCCCGTATATTTTGCAATGTCATCAAATGTCACATTTTTTTTATTCATATACTTTCCTCCCGGTCAATTAAATTCTGTACAATTATATCATATTTCATTAGGGTTTTCAATAGAATAACCGGTAAAGTAACCGGTTTTGTAAAAGGTGTACAAAACCGGTTACTTAAATTAAACATAATTCACGAAAATGGTCAAGGAGTATTGACAGTGGGTATTAAATATGGTATAGTCAAACTATAAAGTAACCGGTTACTTAACCGGTTACAAAAACGGACAAAAAATATTCAAAATAAGGAGGAGCTATGAAAAGAACAGTTTTAATTGCAATAGCTCTGGCTGTAATAGCAGCTTTGAGCGGTTGCGGGCAGAAGACAGTGCAGCCCGGAGTTATAGCGGGTTTTGACCAAGGCGAGGAATATCTGAAAATCTGGGTACACTCTATTGAGGACACACCGGAGGGGCAGGCATACAGAGAGGCGGTGGATAATTTCAATGACAAGTATAACGGCAGATATTTTGCAGATATTGAGTTTATCCCGAGAAACGATAGCGGCGGAGGCTATTCGGATAAGGTAAATGCATCGGTTATGTCGGGTGATTTACCTGATGTAATTACCGTAGACGGACCGAACATTTCAGCCTATGCGGCAAACGGAATCATTCAGCCGTTATCGGAGCTGACAGAAGAAGAAAAAGGAGTTTATCTTGATTCGATTATTGAGCAAGGCACGGTCGGCGGAGAGCTGTATGCTCTGGGTGCAATGGAATCAAGCGTGGGACTGTACTACAACAAGGACATACTTGCCGAAGCGGGAATTGATGTGCCGGGGGCAGGAAATCCGTGGACACTTTCGGAGTTTAAGGAAATTCTTGAAAAGCTGAAGCCTGTTATGAAGAAAAAAGGCGGCTATCCGTTGGATATGACCTTCCCTACCGGTGAAGCGAGCATATATTACTATGCTCCGTTTATATGGTCAAACGGCGGAGATTTGGTAAGCGAGGACGGTTTGAAGGTTGATGGAATTTTCAATTCGGAAAAGAATACTGAAACAATGCTTTATTTCAAGAGCCTTGCGGATAATGAATATATGTCGCGGACCCCGATTGAAAAGCTGTTTGAAAGCGGCAGAGCGGCATTCAAATTTGACGGCGCATGGGAGGTCAACAATGTCTACGAGAGCTATCCCGATATAAAACTCGGTGTCGCGCCGTATGTTGTAAGCGACGATTGGGACGGAGGACGGTATACCCCAACAGGCTCATGGGCATATGCCGCCACGTCAAAAACGGAGAATATAGAAGGGGCGACAGAGCTTGTAAAATGGATGAGCGGAACAGACAGCGGACTTCTGATTTATGAAAAGACTAAAAATCTTCCGTCAACCTATGCATGCTATGAACGGATTTCGGATTTCAAAGAGGATGAAAACTATAAGGCGCTGTACGAACAGTTAAGAGATTACGGTCATCCCAGACCTAAGACGCCTGTTTATCCGCAGGTGAGCACCTCATTCCAACAGACGCTTGAAAATATTGCCATAAGCGGAATGGATGCAAAGAGTGAAATGGATAAATCTGTAGAAAGGATTAACGCTAAGCTGGAGCGTTATAACAGAGAATAATGAAAAAGAAAACATCAACTTCAATTTTGGGAATGGCGTTTTTCGGACCGGCGCTTGTGCTGCTTACAGTATTTCTGTTCCTTCCCATGCTGCTGACGCTTGTGTTCAGCTTTACGGACTATTTTGCATTAAATCCCGATTTAACGCATTTTACCGGACTTGGCAACTACATTAAAATATTTAAGGATGAACTGTTTTTAAAGGCGTTTATTAACACGGTAAAATTTGTGCTTATAATTGTTCCTTTGCAGGGATTGGGAGCGTTGGGTTTGGCACTTTTGATAAACAAGGTTACATATTGTAAAAAATATTTCAAGGTGGCATTCTTTATTCCGGTTGTAATGTCGCTGGCGGTTGTATCAACCTTATGGATGCAGATTTACAGTCCGGAGGGTATTTTAAACACAATGCTCGGACAAATCGGAATTTCGCCGCAGCCGTTCATATACGGCGCAAATCAGGCGCTTCCCTCAATTGCGATAATGAGTGCGTGGCAGGGTATGGGTTATCAGATGATTATTTTCCTCGGCGGCTTGCAGGCGATTAACCCCGGGCTTTATGAGGCTGCCGAAATGGATCATGCAAGCGGTTGGAAAAAGTTTAAGGATATTACGCTCCCCGAGCTGAAACCTCTGTGTGTGTTCGTATTTATCACCATAACAATAGGTGCGTTCAGAATGATAGTTCAGCCGATGGTTATGACGGGCGGCGGACCGTCACATTCAACCTATACTATTGTGTACGATATTTATGAAACCGGCACGGTAAATTGGGAAATCGGTCTTGCATCGACTATGGCAATTGTATTCGTAATTTTCGTTGTGATATTAACCATTATTCAAACGTTTCTGACACGGGATAAGGAGGAGAAAAATGTTAACAAAAAAGCAAAAAGGCGCTAACTGGGTGCTTGTAACAGTAATGATAATAATGTCGCTGTTCTTCCTGTTCCCTGTGGTGTGGATGATAGCAAACTCATTTAAGCCGGATGCGGCAATTACGGCTGATATGAACTCCATGAGAGCATTCATTCCTCCGGCACTTGACGGGAATTTCTTTGAAAATTATATATCAATTATCACAAACACATCGTTTTTAAGGTATATGGGAAACACACTGCTGTATGCGGCAATACTGATTGTTTTAGGAATAGTTGTGAACGGTCTTGCGGGATATGCGCTTGCAAAAATCAATTTTCCGTTTCGCGAAAGATGGCTTCTCGTTATTATGATGCTGATGATTGTTCCCACAGAAACAATTATCACAATAAATTTCCTTTTCATTGCGAAAATGGGACTTTTAAATACAGTAATAGGATATATTCTTCCTATGATTGTAAATCCGTTTAACATTTTTCTATTCCGTCAGGTGTTTATAAGCCTGCCTGACGATGTGTACGAGGCGGCACAGCTTGACTTCTGCAATCCTGTAAAGTATTTCTTTACAATGGTTCTGCCAATGTCAAAAACGGTTGTTGCGACCGTAAGCGTGTTTACCTTCCTGGGCGTATGGAACGACTATCTCTGGCCGTCGTTGGTATTCACGTCAAGCAACCTTCTTACGGCGCAGATTGGATTAAATTCAATCACGGCAAATGAAACAACCACTATGGGACAGACGCTTGCACTTATTACAATGGTAACAATTCCTGTTATAATAATTTACTCGCTGTTTTCAAAGCAAATTGTGGAAGGCGTTGTATCGACAGGATCCAAAGAAGGTTAAAACCACTACTCGATTTCAAGGTGCCGAACTGTAGTTTATTACAATCTCGCTTATGCAGTCCGGCGCTTATGAAAACAACTTAAAATCTCTATAGGAATGGATTTTAGAAAGGGAAATAATTATGAGCTTTATAGAATTAAAAAATATATATAAAAAATATCCGGGCGCTGACAAGAATTCGGTAACGGATGTAAGTCTTAATATTGAAGAAAAGGAATTTATAGCTTTTGTCGGGCCCTCCGGCTGCGGTAAATCTACAACCTTGAGAATGATTGCCGGTTTTGAGGAAATCACCTCCGGCGAGCTGTATATTGACGGAAAGAAGATGAACGAGGTTGCACCGCGTGA
>CADAVS010000061.1 GCA_902791425.1 uncultured Ruminococcus sp. | reverse complement strand
ATCAATATAAATCTTAAGGTTTTCCTTAGCCTTTTTTTTTTTTTTATACTCAGACAGCTTTTTGGGGCGTAAGCTATATTCAATTTCGCTGTCACCGTTCATCTCTGATGATGTGACAATTCTGTTTTCATTTTCAAGCTCCATCAAATCAAACCCTTACATCAAATTCTTTAAAGCATACTTTATCCTGTCCTCCACAGAGCCGTCGGCACCCTTTAATGCCTTTTCCGCCTCAGCAGAGCTATAGCCGAGAACAACCAAGGCAGACAATGCCTCGTCACCCCCTGAGGATACAGGCGAGAACTGCTCCTCAACATCTTTATTATCAAGCTCTATATTTTTAAACTTATCTTTCAGTTCAAGTATAATCCTTTGCGCACCCTTAGGACCCAAGCCGGGTGTGTTTGAGGATAAATATTTGCTGTCACCCGTTACCACACATAATGCAAATTTAGATGCGGAAATATGCGAGAGCAACGCCGCCGCTGTCTTTGCACCTACTCCCGATACACCAAGTATCATCTCAAAGGTTTTACGCTCCTCCTGTGTAGTAAAGCCATACAGCGAAAATATATCCGAGTTTGTATTTATATGAACATAAATATACAACTTGACTATATCTCCAACCTCTCCAACATTTGCAAGGGATGTCAGAGTTGAATATATGCGATATCCCATTCCGTTGCAATCAACAACAGCATAGTTATCGGTTTTTTGTATTAATTTCCCTGAAATATACTCAAACATACTTTGCCCTCCGTCTATTTATTCTATCACATATAATCCTTATAATCAAGGAATATTTAACATTTTTTTAACAACACCCTCTAAATCCCATTATCTTCTCAATCAAGTCTGTGAGAAAAAACGAAGTGAAAAGTGCAAGTCGCTTTTTGAATTCGTTGATAACAGCATATTGGCTAACTTTCGCCGCATAGCATTAATATGCCTGTCATACCACTAAAAAAGATGCCTGACTATCGTCAGGCACCTTTAATATACTATTTAATGTTATAGATTATTCTACAACTTCTTCTACAACCTCTTCAACAGTTTCTTCTACAACTTCTTCTGTTGTTTCTTCTACAACTTCTTCTGTTGTTTCTTCAACAACTTCTGTTTTAGCAGCCAAAACTTTGCTTAAGCCGTAGAGAACCTTTGCAGATTCAGCTCTTGTGATGCTTGCCTTAGGACCAAATGAACCATCAGCGTAACCATTTACGATACCGAGCTCTGCCATATAAGCAACATAACGTGAAGCGTATTCAGCTACGTCAGCAGCGTCTGTGAATGTGAGTTCCTTATCTTCGATTTCAGCAGTAATGTTGAGGAAACGTCCGATAATTGTGCAAACATCTTCACGTGAGATTGTGCTGTTTGGAGCAAATTCTGTATCAGATACACCGTTTACAAGACCCATTGCAACAGCCTTTGCAACGTAAGGTGTGTACCAAGCATCTGCAGGACAATCTGCAAACTCAACACTTGTTGCAGCTGCTTCAGTATCGATAAGTGAAACGAGCATCTTTGTGAACTCAGCACGTGTTACTGAACCATCAGGATCAAACTCTGTTTCTGTCTTACCGTTTACAGCACCTACTGACTTGAGGTAATCAATAGCCTCTGCAGCCCAGTGACCTGCAGGAACATCAGCAAATGTTGTTTCTCCTGTAGGCTTATCTGTAGGTTCTTCTGTCTTTTCTGCAAACTCAACTGTTACAACTACATTTGCAGCCGGCATTACGAATGCACCATCTTTAACCTCTACTACATTACCAAGAGCGTCAGCAACTTTGATATCCTTTACTACATATCCTTCAGCAGGAACTGCTGTAACTGTAACGGTTTCTCCGCTCATAGCACTTGAAGCAGAAACGCTTGCTGTACCATTTGTTGTTTCAGCAACCTTAACTGTGTAAGATGTAGAAGGAGCAGGTGTTATAGTACCGCCACCTGTAGGATTGCTTGTTGGCTGAACCTTAGTGTTTACAACCTCTTCGCCTGCTTCTGTGAGAAGCTTAGCGCCATCGTACTCAACTGAGAAAGCTAACTTATCGCCTGTAGCAAAGCCCATTGACTTAACTGTCTTGTCAAACTGTATTTTCTTTGTAAATGTTTCAGCATCTCCCATAGCAGTAACATCAGCGGCTGTGATTGTGTATACTGCTGTCTCACCAACTTGTGCCGTCAATGCAGCTTTCGGAGCAAGATTTACTACAATTTTCTTATCTGCAACGATACCTGCAGATTTCGGAATTGTAACTGTAACTACCGGTTTGCTGTTTGCAGTTGTGCCTGATACAGAAATCTTACAATCCTTAACTTCAGCAGGAACTACTGTAACAGTACCTTTGATTGTTGCAGTTCCTTCAAAGTTATCTGCACCTGTTATTGTACCTGTAACTTCTGCACTTGTACCAACCACATCAAGTGCAAGTGTTGCACTCGGTGTCCAAGTAACTGCAAGTTCAGCTTCGTAACCATTCTTTTCAACCTTTACAGTCTGAGGAAGTGCAGCAGCAACTTCTTCTGCTGTTTTTGTTACGCCTGCTTCCTGCATAAACTTACCCTCAAGCTCTGTTGTTACCATATCAGCTTTAAGAGCAATTGGGCTAACTGTAACAGTTACAACTGCCTTACTTACAGCATCTACAGAGATAACATCTGTAGCAATAAGGTCACCTTCAAATGTATATTCTCCTGCTGCGTCCTTGTCGTATCCTGTAGCTACCCAATTGTTTGCCTTAAGTGTGCCTTTATCATCAGCATTAGCACCTGCTACTGCAAATTCCATCTTATCAAGTTCAGCAATTACATCTGCCTCTTCTGTACCAAGATCAACTGTCTTTGTACCGGGAGTAACTGATGCAACTGTGAAAGCCTTAAGAATGTTTACGGCAGGTACATCTTCTCTGTATGTTTTTAGGGTTGCACCAATGCTATCCATAATCATATCGTCTGCTGATTCAACAATGTTAAATGGAACATTTGAACCTGTTGCTGCATCAGACTTAGCTGTAAATTTAATCTTAAGCATTGTAGTACCTGCATCTGATACCGGATAATTTGCAAATGGGGCAAAGCGTATTTCGCCGTCAGATACAGTCAAGTCAGTGTCCATTGAAAATCCGGCTAAGATTTCCAAAACTTCTGCACTATAAAGAGCTGTGTCATACTGAATTGTTATTCCTGCACCACCTGCAGTCTTAACATCCTTAAGTGCAGTCAATGTAACTGTGTACGTTACGCTCTTTCCCTGTCCGATTGATGTCTGATCTGCTGTAAAAGACATCTTAAAAACGTCATCTGCCTCAGGTGCAGCAAATACACCTATGGTGCCTAAAACCATTGTCAACGCTAAAAGTATAGCAAGACTTTTCTTTAAAATTCTCATTTTTTTCTCTCCTTTTAACAATATATCTTATTATATAATTATTTTTATATAATTGTTTAAAAATTCTTTAAATTCATATAGGGCATTATCAAACACCCTATATGAATTATAAATAATCTTTACTACCGCAGCAACTATTTCTCTACGGGGAATTTATCTATCTTCTTAAGGAAGCGTTGCTTTATCAAACCTGCATCAACCATATTGATGTTGACATCTCCGTTTACATTGCCGTATACATCATCAATGACATTTCCTTCTTTATCTGTGAACTTGTCAATCTTTTTGAGGAAGCGTTGCTTTATCAAACCTGCGTCAACCATATTGACATTACCATCTCCGTTTACATCACCATATACACCAGCCGGCTTCTTATAATTTACAACAACAGTGATCTCAAATGCGTAACCATCTTCAGGAATATTAGCCAAAGTTGCTCCTACAGAAGCAGGAATTGTAACTGTATATGTAAACATATTTGCATCCTTTACGGCAACTGTAGCTGTTGCAAGTGAAACATTCTCTGTTTCTTCTACATTAGCACCTTTAAGTGTAGCTGTGCGACTATTTACTTCTGTTGTTATAGCAGTCAATAAACTCTCTGCAGTTACCGTAGACTCTTGATCGTTAAATGTAATCGCACTGTCTGACATTTCAGCACTCACAATCTCCCACTTTGCAGCCGCTGCGGATTTAACAGTAACCTCAAGATCAAATGTAAGATTTTCACTGTCTGCTACAGTAACCTCTGTATCGCCTGAAATATCAGCTGTTACGCTACCTGTTACTATTTGATCAGCTGCACATATCTCGTCATAAGCAGCACCACCTGCAACAGTGAAATCACCAACTGTAACTGTCTTGATTGTCTTAGTCATACCTTCTTCAGAGCCTTTAACCTCTACACCAACCTCAGCGAGCTTAGCTTCAACCGCAGACTTAACATCTGCAAGTGAACCCTGACTTGAAATTGTCATCTTGTTATCTGAACCGTAAGATGTTGATGTAACTGCCCAAGGCATCATACTAACAGCTACATCAAATTCTACATCTAAACCACCCTCAGGAATTGTTACATCGTATGATTCTGATGTAACTGTTGTGCCTGCAGGAATCGTAGCCGTAACTGTATAGGTATCAGCATTATCATTTTTGACAGCAGATTTTATATTTGCACTTGAAATCGGAACTGTACCGATTACATTACCAGCAACATCCTTAAGTGTTGCGGTATCTGACGTATTAGCAAGAGCAGCCTTTACCTTATCTTTCACATTTTCATAGCTGTAATATTGGATAGTATCGCCTTCATATGTATATTCAACCGAAGTAGCAGTTTTCTCTTCTCTTGGGGTTGCAATGAGAAGTGTTGCGGCAGCAGGGGCAACCTTGTTACCGCTTACCAAAATAATCGACGGTACATCATAAGCAACCTTAATGGCATCATCATCACCATTTGTGGTAACTCTAAACTCAAATGTGCCTGTCTGAGCTGTCTGTTCCTGCTGATCAATACCTACAATCTGCATCGAAGTATTATATTTAGTATAATCACTCGCATCAACAGAAAGATTTTCTCCTGCGTAAGCGAGCATTGTTACACCGATATCATTTGTTACACCTTCATCTACTAAATACGATACAGTGACATCGTATTCACCGGCAACTTTCGCTTTCTGATAATTTACATTTGTAATTTTAATTCCTGTTCCGTCATAATTTGCTGCAAATGCAACTGTGCCCAACGAAGCAACCATTGATGCAGCTGTTACAAATGCTGCGACTTTTTTGAATAAATTTTTCTTCATAACCTTTTTACCTCCTAAATAATAAACTATACTCTTTTTTATTGGTGTCCGAATCGTTCAGACTATTGTAATAAAATCATACCACAAATATTATTCAGATATCGTAAGGTATCCTCCTTTCTTTAATAATATTAAGAAAATGAACACAGGGATACAAATAAAGGGTATTGCTCCCCGTATTCTAATTAATTTTCATTTATATATATTGCATTATACTACACACTTCAATTTTTTTCAATACCTTTTTGAAAAAAACTTTTCTTTTTTTCTCTTTTTGTTTATCTTTATTGAATATATTGCATATAATTGTTGTATCTGCATAAATTTTTCAGTACAAATGTATGTAATACGTAAAGCAAAATGTCAATTTTAAGGAATGTGATAATTATGGAAAATAATATTTATAAATATGAAAATCTTTTAACCGATATTAATGAATTCAAGAAAAAACACCCTCAAATTCCCATATATTCCATAGGTAAAAGTGTAGGCGGCAAGGAGCTGTATGCTATAAAAATCGGCAACGGCTCCCGCAAGGTCTTTTTAAACGGCTGCCATCACGGTATGGAATGGCTGACCGCAAAGATTTTAGTTGAGTTTGCCAAAGACATATCCTTTGAGCCATCTGATATGTCAGCCACTGTTTACATTGTTCCTATGGTCAACCCCGACGGTGTTGAAATTTCGGCATCGGTTGATGGTTGGCAAGCAAACGCAAACGGTGTTGACTTGAACCACAACTACGATGCATTGTGGGAGCTGTCCAAGCAGACCGAGTTAAGCTACGGCATTTCAAAGCCCGGTGCAACACGCTTTGGCGGCGAATTCCCCGAGTCCGAGCCTGAAACACGAGCTGTTGCCAACTTTACCCGCCAAAATAAGTTTGATGCAGCTTTTGCTCTCCACAGCCAAGGTCGTGTTATATACTATGACTTCTGCGGTATTGTTCCTTCGGGAACAGAAGATTATCTGAAAAGATTTGAGCAAGTAAGCGGTTATGTCAGAGATATCCCAAACGGAATTGCATCTTACGGAGGTTTTAAGGATTGGTTTATAAAAAAATTTCGAAAACCCGCCTTTACCATCGAGATAGGAGAGGGCAAAAACCCTCTCCCCTTATCCGATTTTGACAAAGCATATTCCGAAGTTCTACCTATTTTGTATGAGGCAATCAAATAACTAAATTTTTATATGTAAACCCACACTTTAAAGAGTTATTTTTTGAAATTATAAATTTTTTTGAAAAAAGACTTGATTTTTTTGCTTAGCGGTGGTATAATATACGAGTTGTATGAATATGTGCCGCTAGCTCAGCTGGATAGAGCGTCTGACTACGGATCAGAAGGTCGGGAGTTCGAATCTTCTGCGGCACGCCAAAAGAAAACGGCAATTTTCTTAAAGAAAGTTGTCGTTTTCTTTTGTTCTATTCTCCTTTATCTCTTCTCTGCTCTTTATTCTCTAAAAGAAAATTGTCGTTTTCTGATAAAAGATAAGGAAGAAGAGATAAGAAAATCAGTTAGTTTATAGCGTCTATGTACTTTAGTAATATGGCACAATAAGACACTTCAATTTTATTATTATATAGAGGAGGAATTATATATGAGAACTTACGATAACGATGAAAGGGCATTTAAGGAAATCACAGAAAATCCAATTATTTTGGATTTTACGAATTGTAAGTATTGCGGAACAGTTCATAAAATATTAAAAGAAAAGTTTGGACTTCCGGAATATTATGGCGAAAATTGGGATGCCTTATGGGATTGCTTGAGATATTTGTGGATATGCGATGGAGAGATTTTAATTGAAATACACGGATTTTACTCTATGAACAAAGATATTCAGGATTACTGTCACCCTATGTTTAAAGTTTTCGAAGACGTACATAAGGATACTCCAAATGTAATCTTTACAGTTATTTCTTAATACTACATCTATTTTGTACAAAAAGCTGTTAAAAAAGTAATTTTCGGGACAAAAGAGGACGCCGTCCCCTACAATACGCAATGGAACCTTTCGGTCCGTCGAGGACGCCGTCCCTTTCAATATTACTTTTTTTGTATTAGATGTACACCAAATCCGCCGTATTCCTCCGCAAGATAGATGAACTTTCTTGTGCCGTCTGCGTTATATGTAGCGGAAGAGTCATCGAACTTAATTCCCCGTGCAGATAGGTGATATACGGCACGGTCTACGCTGTTGGTAACTATGGCTATATGTCCGCACTTTCCGCGGCCCATTGACTTCATAAGCTCAAACTGTGATGATACAAACATACCTTTTTCGCTTTCACGTTCGATTTCTTTGCCCATTACAAGCGAGAGCATATCGGCGGTAGTCTTTGCCGCCTGAGCGTTTTCGTGATTTATTCCGATATGTCCGATATCCAAACCAAGCATTGTATCAACTGCCTGCTTGGTAAGCTTTGTTATTTCTGCCCAATTTTCGTTGTCGATAAAGCTTTCTTTAACCATAAAGCTACCGCCACAAGCGATTATTGATTTATCACAGAGGTAGCTGTTCATATTATCAAGACTGATACCGCCTGTTGGCATAAACTTAATTCCGCCGTAGGGTGCTGACATTGCCTTAATTTTGGCAAGACCGCCGCTTTGTTCTGCCGGGAAAAACTTTACAACATTGAGTCCAAGCTCAAGTGCCTGTTCGATTTCAGATGGTGATGTGCAACCCGGGAGTGGTGTAACGCCATTGTCAAGGCACCATTTTACAACTTTGGGATTAAAGCCGGGGCTTACGATAAACTTTGCACCGGCGTTGACCGCTCGCTGAGCCTGGTCGGTTGTGAGAACCGTGCCTGCACCTACAAGCATATCGGGACAAGCCTTGCAGACAAGTTTTATTGCCTCCTCTGCGGCATCTGTTCTGAAGGTGATTTCAGCGGCATTAAGACCGCCGTCTGCCAACGCCTTTGCCAGAGAAACAGCTTTTTTTGCATCATTTATTTTTACAACAGGGATTACACCTATATTTGATAATTCTTTTAAAATTTCCATTATGTATTCGCCTTCCTTATCTTTGAACTCTGCCGCTTCCGTCGCCGCCCATTAAGGCTTCGACTTCACTGCGTGTCACCATATTCATATCACCGGGAATCGTGTGCTTGAGAGCAGATGCGGCAACGCCAAACTCCAAAGCGGTTTTAAAGTCCTTACCGTCGAGCATACCACAGATAACACCGCCTGCAAAGCTGTCGCCTCCGCCCACTCTGTCAACGATAGGGTGAACTCTGTATTCCCTTGAGTGATAAAATTCCTTGGTATCTCTTGAATAGATGCAAGCAGACCAACCATTATCTGAAGCAGAATGAGATACGCGCAGAGAGGATATAACATATTTAAAATTAAATTTTTCAACCATCTGTTCAAAGATGCTCTTGTATCCCGCAAGCTCAAGCTCGCCGCTTGTAACGTCTGTTTCGCCGGGCTTAAAGCCGAGAACCTTCTCCGCATCTTCCTCGTTGCCGATACACACGTCAACGTACTGCATCAAATCTGTCATTATTCTTTGCGCCTTTTCGCTTGACCACAGCTTTTTGCGGAAGTTAAGGTCGCAGGATACGGTAATGCCCTTTGCTTTTGCGGCTTGGAGAGCCGTTTTGGTAAGCTCAGCCGCAGCATCTGATACAGCAGGTGTTATCCCTGTAAAGTGGAACCAATCACAACCGTCAAAAATCTTATCAAAGTCAAAATCAGCGGCAATTGCCGTTGAGATAGAGGAGTGTGCACGGTCGTATACGACATTTGATGCACGCATTGCGGCACCTGTTTCCAAGAAGTATATGCCGAGTCTTTCACCGCCGCGAGCAATATTGTCTGTTTTGACATTCATTTTTCTTAAGGCGGCAACGGCACAATCCCCAATTGGGTTTTCGGGAACCTTAGTTACAAATTCTGCATTATGCCCGTAATTTGCAAGAGAAACAGCTACATTTGCTTCGCCGCCTCCGTAGCAAGCATCAAATTCGTCTGCCTGCAAATAACGCTCATAACCTTTTGTTGACAGGCGGAGCATAATCTCGCCCATAGTTACTATTTTTGCCATAATAAACATTCCTTTCAAAATATATTGACAAGTATTTTTTATAGCTATATAATAGCACTATAATTATTATATTTTCATCATTTGTCTTAACAAATGTGTCAAAAATATTATCCTGATTAGGAGGCATAACGTGAAAGTTCCTTTCACGCTATGCCTCCGGCGGATTTAATTGCCCGTGCGAAATTTTCCTCGGCACCTGCCTCGAAAACGCACATGGGCGTAATAATCTCTTATCATTCCTTGCCCTGCGGATAGGAGGTAAATTTAATTATTATTTGTGCCGACGCAGGGCGGCGGAATGGAGCATAACGTGAAAGTTCCTTTCACGCTATGCCTCCGGCGGAATTAATTGCCCGTGCGAAATTTTCCTCGGCACTTGCCTCGGAAACGCACATGGGCGTAAT
>CADAVS010000060.1 GCA_902791425.1 uncultured Ruminococcus sp. | reverse complement strand
TTCGGCGTAAAATACAAATCTAAGGCAGAGTTTGCAGGGGGAGCTATTCTTATTATATTGGGAATAAAGACGTTGGTTGAACATTTGTTTTTCTAATCAAAGTTAACATATTGTTCATTTTTATGTTACAGATTATTCACCACAAAAAATTATAAATGCTATATAATGAATATGCAATCAAAAATAGATTGCATTGCAAATACATAACTCCCTCCCTTGAGGTTCGTTCCCCAAACGAACCTCTTTTTTTGCTCATAATACACATTTTATATATGTCACTTTTTATGTTTTACCGCAAAAATAGAATAAATTATTACAAATATAAAAATTTTTTGAAAAAATACTTGAAAAAAATGTTTATATGTGATACAATGGAGCGTACTGAATAACAAATATGATTATGAGGATTGTATTTAAAATACAAGGAGGAAAAGAAATGTTTTTAACTTTAACCATTATCCACGTTATAATTTCTGTTATACTTATTGTTGTTGTTCTTATGCAGCACGGAAAACAACAGGGATTATCGGGAGCAATTGCAGGCGGTGCAGAAACCTTCTTCGGAAAGAACAAGGGCAGAACAATAGATGCAATGCTTAAGAAGTTTACCGCAGTTATTGCTATCTTGTTTGTAATCAGTTCTTTGGCACTCACAGCAGTTGCTGTAAAAGATGCAAAGAGTGCTGCAGAAACAGAAACAACTCAGGAGCAGACAGCAGACACAGAAGGTCAGCAAGACGCTGCGTATTCTCTTGATGAAAATGGTAATATGGTAGACGCTGAGGGCAATATTGTGGCAACAGCAGATGAACTTGCAGAGGCTCAGGCGGCTCAGGAAGCCGAGAATGCAGAAAACACGGAAAATGCAGAAGAAACTGAGAACGCTGAAAGCGAAGAAAATGCAGAAGCTACTCCTGCTGAATAATTTATTGTAACAGAAAATGACGGACAGCAGTTAAATGTTGTCCGTTTTTATTATTGAGGTGACTATGGTGAGCCTAAAAAATTGTATAGGTCATTTTAAAACAATAACAAAGCACAGACATATGGTAATTGCACACAGCAAAAAAGCGGGGATTTTGTTACAAGGGTTAAGACACGACCTGTCAAAGTACGGACCGACGGAATTTAGTGCCGGAGTAAAATTCTATACAGGCAATAAAAGTCCTAATGAGGGCGAGAGAAGGGCATACGGATATTCAAAGGCGTGGCTGCATCACAAGGGCAAAAACAAGCACCACTTTGAATATTGGACCGACTATAACACTGTTACCCACAAAATAACGCCGGTGCCTATGCCCAAAAGATATATTGCGGAAATGTTCTGCGACAGAGTTGCGGCAAGCAAGATATATCAGGGCAAAAACTATACACAACAGCACCCCTTGGAATATTTTATGAAGGCGAAGGCAACAAGATTTATCCATCAGGAAACATCAGATATTTTAGAGGACTTACTCGTAACATTGGCTGAACAAGGCGAAGACGCCGCATTCCGTAAAGTCAGAAAAATGTTAAAGGATAAGTAACCTATTATGTATTTTTCCGCCCTTTTCTTAATCTTCCCTAAGTGTTGATGTGGGGTATGCAGCAAAAAACACAGGCGAGCCACCTATGAAAGAGTGTCTCGCCTGTGTAATTTTATATCTCTTAACCATTAAAATGTAAGAATATGATATAAAATTTATTTATAGAGGGAAGCTTTTCCGATATCATTAAAGAGTTCCATCTTAAACTCAATTACCTTTTTCATAGCCTCGATACAAGGAGGATATATAGCGTTAGGTTCAATCCAACCGGGATTTTCTGCCAATACCTCACGGCATTTTTTATAAAAGGCAACCTTAATATCACTTGAGATGTTTATTTTGGAAATACCGATTTTAACTGACTCTGCAATTTCCTCGTCAGGATTGCTGGAACCGCCGTGAAGAACGAGGGGAATGTCAACGGTATCTCTGATAGTTTTAAGAAGGTCAAGCTTGAGCTCGGGCTTTTTATCCTTCGGATAAATTCCGTGAGCTGTTCCGATTGCAACTGCAAGAGAGTCAATTCCTGTCTTTTCAACAAAATCTTTTGCCTGCTCAGGATCGGTATATATAATATCATCCGAGCCGCCTTCATAAGAGTCACCGGTAGTTCCGATAGTTCCAAGCTCTGCTTCAACCGAAACATTTGAAACCTTTGCAACCTCAACAACCTTTTTTGTGATTGCTATATTATCCTCATATGACATATGAGATGCATCAATCATAACAGAGGTAAAGCCGCAACGAATAGCACGGAGAATTTCCTCAAATGTGCCGCCGTGGTCAAGATGAATAACCATAGGCACTTTGGACTTGTTTGCCTCCTGAATACAGGTTGATATAAAGCTGTCGCCTAAAAACTCAAGCTCAGTTGGGTGAATTGCAAGTATTACGGGTGCATTCTTTTCGTTGGCACTTTGAACTACACCTTTCAAAATTGATTCACTTCCGATATTAAATGCCGGAACGGCAAATCCGTTTTTGTCTGCTACTTCAAGCAGTTCCTTCATATTCATTAACATAATTAGTCACTCCTATTTTAAATTTTTATTTTTACCTTTTGAACCCGAAAGACCTATATAGTACCTTACAAGCTCTATGCTATCTTTTTCCGTACTGTGAATTAAATCAAAATAGTTTATATCGGGATTTTCGCGGAGATGCTTTGCTGCCGCATCACGATTTGCGTTCATAAAGTCGCATCCCACATTTATTTTGTTAATACCATTTTTAACGGAATCAATAATATTTTTCTCCCCTGAACCCGAACCTCCGTGAAGAACTAAAGGTGCTTTTGTAAGACGTTTTATTTCCTTTAATCTTTCAATATCAAATTCGGGAACCATACCTTGGGGGTAATTTCCGTGAGATGTTCCGATTGAAATAGCAAGAGCATCAATATTTGTTCTGTCAAAAAAGATTTTTGCCTGCTCAGGGTCTGTGTACATAGTGTCCTGTGTAAACTCGCCGCCCTCGCTTGCTCCGAGGCACCCTATTTCGCCCTCGACGCTTGCACCGTGCTTATGAGCATAATCGGCAATCTCTTTTGTCATTTTTATATTATCCTCCAGGTTAAATCTCGAAGCATCAACCATTACGGAAGAAAATCCGTCATCTATTGCTTTTATAAGATATTCCTTTTCCTGACCGTGGTCAAAATTAAGGGCAACGCTTACATTAGTTCTTTCTGCAATGGTTTTAACAATCGGAGCAATAAGCTCGCTGTCGCAATGTGTGAGAAGATGATCCTGAAAAATATTAACTATAATAGGTGCATCTTCCATTGTTGCTGCCTGAACAACTGCACGAACGGTTTCGATGTTAAAGCAGTTGATTGCCATTACCGCATAATTATTTGCATTGGCATCATCAAGCATATTTTTCATTGATACATACATATTAACACAACTTTCTTAATTTAAAATTAGCTTATTTTTATTTCTGAAAGGTCAACTTCCTCTTCTTCTGCATCAAGAACAACTGCCTCTTCTTGTTTTGCATCTTTTTTAAGTATAACAAGAAGTAATGCTGTTATTATTGTGCCTACGGTAAGGGCAAGCATAAAGCCCCAAGGATTAATCATTGCAGGTACTATAAACATACCGCCTGACGGAACCATTGAACCAACATTGAGTATCATTATCAATGCGCCGCCTACAGCTGAGCCGATTGAACAAGAGAGTATTACTCTTATCGGGTCAACTGCTGCAATGGGGATAACGCCTTCTGTAATCATACAAATACCCATCGGGAATGCAATTTTGATATTGTCGGTTTCGCTCTTTGTGTATCTTGATCTTCTGATAACCCACGAAAGTGCAACACCAAAAGGTGGAATCATTGAAGCACAGATTTTAACTGCTTCAGGGCCATACACACCGTCCATAAGCAAGCCATCTGCAAAGAGTGATGCAACCTTGTTTACAGGACCGCCGAAGTCAAATGCTGCCATAGCACCCATTACTGCACCGAATACACCCTTTGAACCTGTCTGCATATTCATAAGTACATTTTTAAGAGCTTCAGACAACCACGCGATAGGTCCGCCTATTACAAAGAACATTATCAAACCGATAACAATTGAAGAAATAAGGGGAATAATCATCATTGGCATAAGTCCCTGTGCCCATTTTGGAACCTTCAAGTGATTTTTGAGCAACTCTACAAAATAACCTGCAAGATAACCACCGAGCATACCTCCGAGGAAGCCTGCGCCCATATTCTGAGCAATCATACCCATAAGCAAACCTGGAGCAATACCGGGTCTGTCAGCTATTGAGTAAGCAATTGCCGCACCCATAACACCCGGCAGAAGTGACATTCCGTAAACGCCGAGCGTTACTGCTGCCTGCCATATTGTATAGCTTTCCTTATAATTGGTAATAACGTCGGGATTTCCGCCAAAAATATTTCCTATTGCAATTAAAAGACCTGATGCAACAACCAACGGGAGCATAAATGATATGCCTGTAAGGGCGTGTTTTTTAAGTTGTAATTTCTTTAACATTTTATATACCTCCTAAAATATTACTTTTTTATTTCTTCTTCGATTTTGTTGAGCAGTGCCTTGGGAGATTTTATTGCTATATGGGTTGGGACCTCTACTATACGTTTACCTTGAAAACGGTCCTTTCCGCCTACCTTTATGTCAGCAGCTATTATTACAACATCAGCATCTTTAATCTGCTGAGCCGTAAGCTCATCCTCAGTGCCGATTGTGCCTTGGGTTTCAATATGTGCCTCGTGACCAAGTTCCTTTGCTGCTGTAACAAGTTTTTCTTTGGCGATGTATGTATGTGCTATACCCGATGTACACGCCGCAATGCCTACAATTTTCATAATAATCCTCCTTTTTTACTCTTTACTCTTTACTCTGAGAAAATAGCTGTTATTTCCTCAGCGGATTTTGCATCAACAAGACGTTTGCACGTTTCTTCCGATGCTAATTTTCGTGCCATCTGCGAAAGCAGTTTTACGTGGACTCCGGTTCTGTCGTTTTCGTTGACTGCCAAAAGAACTATAAAATTCACCGGTTTGTCGTCTAAGCTTTCCCATTCAATCGGTTTGTCGCATCTGCCTATTGCCGCAGTTGTTTCAAGCACGTTTGCCGATTTGCCGTGAGGAATAGCAATTCCGTTGCCTATTCCCGTCGTCGAAATGCTTTCTCTGCTAAGAACATCCTTCAAAAATGCATCTTTATCCGTAAGGGCACCGCTGTTATACAGAAGTTCCGTAAGTTCTTCAAGAGCACCCTCTTTTGTATCGGAATTTAAATCAAGTGCAATTCTGTCAGCTCTTAATACATCTGATACATTCATCATCTTCACCCCTTCCTTATAATTTTTATAACTTCATTTTCATCTTCGGCACTTAGCACCTCTTTCACAAGTTCTTGTGCAGAAGATAAATTGATATCTGATATTTTTTTCTTTATTCTGTTTATCATCGGCAATGGTACACTGAATTTTTTTAATCCCATACCGAGAAGTATTTCCGTAAAATCGGCATTTGCTGCCAAATCACCGCATACGCTGACTTCTATGCCGGCTTTCGCTCCGTCATTTATAACCTTGTTCAGCATCCTGAGAACAGCCGGATTATATGGATTGTATATATTTTCAACCGCGGAATTTCCTCTGTCGGCAGACATTATATACTGAACCAAGTCATTTGTTCCTATGCTGAAAAAGTCACAATACTTTGCAAACACCTCAGACATTATTGCACTTGCAGGCGTTTCAATCATAATGCCAAGTTCCATATCCTCCGAAACAGCAACTCCCTCAAGCTCAAGCTCCTTTTTTGCTTTTTCCATAAGCTCTCTTGTCCTTGTTATTTCCTCAATACGCGTTACCATAGGGAGCATAATTTTAAGCTTTTTATCCGCTCCTGCCATAAGCAGTGCCTTAAGCTGTTCCATAAAAATACTTTCGTTGCTTAAGCAAAGCCTTATACCTCTGTTTCCCAAAAAAGGATTTTCCTCCTTGGGTACGTTGAAATATTCTATCTGCTTATCTCCGCCCACATCAAGAGTTCTTATTGTAACACTTTCGGGATAAACCGAGTCAAGCACTTTTTTGTATGCCTCATACTGCTGATTAACAGACGGCTTTTCCTTTGACGACGAATAAAGGAATTCCGAACGAAACAGTCCTACACCGTCAAATTTTTGATTTTCAATGCCATTTAAGTCTGACGGCTTTCCGATGTTTATGGCAACCTTTATTCTTTCGCCGTCTTTTGTATATGCATCGTTTTGCTTGATTGTTTCAAGAGATTTTATAAATTCCTGCTCTTCAATTACCTTTTTGTCGTATATTTTTTTTGTTTCTTCATCAGGTTCAACAACAAATTTTCCGCTATATCCGTCTAAATATGCCCTTTTTAAATCAACTGTCCCGTCAAGGTCAGGCACTCCGACTACCGCAGGTATTCCGATTGACTTTGCAAGTATAACCGTGTGGGAGGTGGCTCCGCCTTCCTTTGTGGCAAAGCCCAACAGCCTTGAATGGTCAAACAACATAGTGTCAACGGGTGTCAGCTCCTGTGCGGCAATTATGTATTTATCATTTCCTTCGGGAAAGACAAAATCGCTGTCTGCACCGCAAAGAGTTTCCTTTATCATATTTCCCACATTTCTTATGTCGTCAGCACGTTGCCTTAAGTATTCGTTTTCCTTTTTTAATAATATTGCCGACATACTCTCGGAAACCTCTGTAACCGCATCCTCGGGGGCACTGCCTGCTTCAATCATTTCTTTTATAGGTCCTATGAACATTTCATCTTCAAGGAGCATCTCGTAAGCGGAAAAGATTTTCGCTTTGTCCTCTCCCAAATCAGAGAGAGCCTTGTCATACATCTTGCGTACCTTTTCAAGAGATTTTTCTACTGCCTCGTCTATGCTCATTTTCTTTGAGCAACCGATTTTCTTGTTGAAATACAATACATCTCCGAAAACAACGCCAGGGGCTCCTGCTATGCCGTTTAAAATTTTCATATTCATCACTCCCTATCAAGTGTTTCTACCAATGCGTCTATCGCCTGTTGTTCGTCCTCGCCTTCGGCGGTTATCTCGATTTCATCGCCCTTTACCGCACCTATGCAAAGAACCATAAGTATGCTTTTTGCTTCAAACTCTTCGCCGTCTTTAATTACTCTAATCGTACTTTTAAATTTTGATGCGGTTTTGCAGAAATCCGATGCCGGTCTTGCGTGCAAACCCTCTTCGTTTTTAATTGTGTACTTTACCCGTACCATAGCTTTACCTCCTTCCGTGATTTAAATATTTTAAAATTTGCTCACTATTTTCAGAAGTTTTAAGTTTTTCACAAAAACTGTCGTCCTCCATAAATACCACAATTGATTTATAGAATTTTATAATTGTTTCTTTAACTCGCTCCGACTCTCCCATATCAAATGCCAAAAGGAAAATCAAATCAATATATTCCCCGTTTTCAGTCCATTTAATTGGTTTTTTGAGACTCATAAAGGCTGCAACAGAGTGATTTACATAGTTCGGACAGCCGTGGGGGATGGCTATTCCTTTTCCGATATCGGTAGCTGAAAGCGTTTCTCTTTCAAGAACGGAGCTTTCAAATTCTTCCGTAACATATCCCATACTTTCGAGCTTACGGCTTATTGTTTTGAGTATTTCGGTTTTGTCCGTCAGAGAACATTTTGTAAATACTAAATCGCTTTTAAACAGCTCAAAGGTTGGCTGAATACTGTTGACAGCTATTTTCTTCTCTTTCTTGATTTTAACCAACTGAGTTTCTATCATCTTCAGGTCCACACTGTCCATCAGTTGTCTTGCTGTTACAACCTCTTTATTAAGGCGATACCCGTCAAGTGAGGCAGTTGATATAATAAAATCACATTCCTCTTTTTTTATCAGGTTAATATCCCGAATTGAAAAAATTGATGTAATTTCAAGCTCAGGAATTGACCTGACTATTTTTTCTTTAAGGATTTGAGATGTTCCTATACCATAATCACATACGATACACGCCTTTATTCCGGAAAACTTTCTTCCGATTGCTCCGCCTATATAAAGTGCCAAAAATCCTACATCATGCTCGTTAATTTGGATTTCAAGCTCTTTGTCAAACATATTTTCCAAGGACCACGCTATCGCCATCGTATTGGGATACTTTAACTTGATTTGAGGAAGAAGGTCGTTTTTGAAAACAATACCATACTTTAACCTGGCAATCATTGATTTAAGCTGAAGGAACATTTCCCTCACAAACAAATTGTCCTCCCGTAAATTTACATCTGCAATCTCGCTGATTATGTTTACGGTTCTGACAGTCATACGACAAAGCTCAAAATTCATATTTTCAAACATATGTCTGTGTTCATCATCATCAAAGCTCTGTACCTCTGCTATTGATACAGCAAATTCAATAAAAGCCTTTTCCTCATCCGGTAAGATTGCCGATAGTCTGTCATTTAGCTTTTCAACGATTTCATCGCTGATATATTTATCCGACACACCATCTGTATAACGTTCAGAAACCTTTGGCATTTGTATCTGATTTCCGCTGTTGTATCTTAAAATGCTTAACGAAATAAGAAAAATCAAGGTTTTGTTTGAAATGTAATTGAACTTTAAACCAAATTTTTCTTCTGTTTCCAAGAGGATTTTTGCAACGCTATCCGCGTCAAAGCCGTTAAGTGCGGAACACAATCCTGTATATTCTTCATCAGGCATCGCAGAGTATATCGAATTTCTGGGGCTTATTAAGCCTGCATACATATCCCAAAATTCCGAAAAGAATTTCAGCATTGCCATACGGTAGTTAAACTCACTGTAACTTATTGATATACCTTTGCTTCTCCGTATTTCCATAAGAATGTGATTTTCCGAAAACCACTGAGCAATTCTCTCTAAAATTTTATCAAGCTGACCTCTTCCGATGTAGTATTGCTCCGCAAGCCGTTGAGCAGTCAGGGTGCTTTTTTTCATAAGCTGGCGAATTATGAAAAACATAATCTCTCTGTCATCACTGCCTTCAATTTTGTTACCCGAAAGACGTGTCCATTCATCCTCGCTTATTACTGTTCTTACGCCTATATGCGGCTTCGATTCAATCGTACCGGTGTGTTGACTTTCCAAGTATTCACGGATTACGGTTAAATCATTTCTTACGGTTTTAACTGACACTTCAAACTTTTCTGCCAATTCGGACAGGGTTAAAAAACCTCGGTTGTTATACAGAGCTTTAAGTAAATTTGATTGCCTTTTGTTCATAAGGGCTCGACTCCTTTCGCAGTCGCATCTCTGTATGTCTGTATTATAAACGTATTATACGACTGAGTATTTTTGATTTTTTTACACATTAGGGAACTTTTTTGCAAAATGGCTATATACCATATCTTTCCACCGTTATTTTTTGTTAATTCTCTTATTGTAAACAAGTAATCTTCTTAAAAAGCTGATTATCGGTGACAAATTTTAAAAAAACCGCATACAAGGTATTAATATAATTTTGCATATAAAGAACACAAAAGCAAACACCCGGTATGCGGTCATCTTTTTATTTTTAAAAGTATATTTAAATGTATATATATAATTATATCGTATTTTCTGATTTTATTCAATATTTATTAAGTATTTTTTATAAGGTCTTTTACAACTTCTCCGCCGATAATAAGTCCCACAACTGACGGCACAAAGGCACAGGAGGCAGGGGCATTGCGTGATGCAGTGCCGTTGTCTGTCGAATCGGCAACAAGCTTCTTTGCAGGCTCTTTGGAATATACAACCTTGAGATTTTTTATATCCCTCTGTTTTA
>CADAVS010000059.1 GCA_902791425.1 uncultured Ruminococcus sp. | reverse complement strand
ATCTGTATCCCCTCTGCTGTTGCTGCTGCTGAAGGAAGTAACATTGCAGTTGGTGCACAGAATGTTCACTTTGAAAAAAGCGGTGCTTTCACAGGAGAACTTGCAGGAAATATGCTGACAGAAGCAGGTTGTAAGTATGTTATTATCGGACATTCAGAAAGACGTCAATACTTTGGCGAAACAGACGAAACAGTTAATCTCAGAACAAAGACAGCTTTAGAGGCAGGACTTGTTCCTATCGTTTGTGTAGGTGAGAGCCTTACAGAGCGTGAGCAGGGCATTACTGATGACACAGTTCGCCGTCAGACGAAGATTGCTTTCCTCGGAATTTCTGCTGATGATGCAAAGAAAATCGTTATCGCATATGAGCCTGTATGGGCAATCGGAACAGGTAAGACAGCTACTGCTGACCAGGCTGATGAAGTTTGCGGTATTATACGTGAAACAATCTGCGGTTTATACGGCAAAGAAGTTGCTGATGTTATCCGTATTCAGTACGGAGGAAGTATGAATGCAGGCAACGCTGCAGAGCTTTTGGCTAAGCCGAACATTGACGGCGGTCTTATCGGCGGAGCAAGCTTAAAGCCTGACGATTTTGCTGTTATTGTTGATGCTGCAAAATAACTTAATAACAAGGGACTGCTTCAGTCCCTTAAATTTTGATTTAAGAGAGGAATTGTTGACTTATGAAAAAACCATATGCTCTTATAATAATGGATGGTTATGGCGTAAATGACCGTAACGAAGGCAACGCTATATTCACCGCAAAAACTCCTAATATGGATAAGTATATGAAAGAGTGTCCTCACACAATTGTTCACGCATCAGGTATGGATGTTGGTTTACCTGATGGTCAGATGGGTAACTCTGAGGTTGGACACACCAACATTGGTGCAGGACGCATAGTTTATCAGGAACTTACAAGGATTACTAAGTCTATAAACGACGGTGACTTCTTTGAAAATCCTGAATTATGTGCCGCAATGGACAACTGTAAGAAAAACGGAAGTGCGTTACATCTTATGGGACTTCTTTCAAGCGGCGGTGTGCACAGCCATAACACACATCTCTACGGCTTACTTGAAATGGCTAAGAGAAACGGAATAGAGAATGTTCACGTTCACGCATTTCTTGACGGACGCGACGTGCCGCCATCATCTGCGGCTGATTTTGCTGAAGAGCTTGTTGCAAAAATTCGTGAAATCGGTGTTGGTGATATAGCTACGGTTATGGGCAGATATTATGCAATGGACAGAGATAACAGATGGGAGAGAGTTGAAAAGGCATACAATGCTATGGTTCTCGGAGAGGGAAACAAAGCTGAAAGTGCAGTTACTGCTATCAAACAGAGCTACAATGATGATATTACAGATGAATTTGTTGTTCCTACTGTTATAGAAAAAGATGGTCAGCCTCTTGGCAAGATAGAGGAGGGTGACTCAGTTATATTCTTTAATTTCAGACCTGACCGAGCAAGAGAGATTACAAGAACAATTGTTGACCCTGACTTTAACGGTTTTGAAAGAAAGATATTCAACACCTTCTATGTATGTATGACACAATATGATGCGTCAATGCCTAATGTTCACGTGGCATTCAAGCCTGAAAGTCTTGTTAATACATTCGGTGAGTATGTAAGCACAAAGGGCTTAAGACAGTTGCGTATTGCAGAAACAGAGAAGTATGCACACGTTACATTTTTCTTCAACGGCGGTGTGGAAAACGTATATGACGGCGAGGACAGAGCTTTGATTAATTCACCTAAGGTTGCAACCTATGATTTACAGCCTGAAATGAGTGCTCCTGAGGTTACTGCTGAGGCTGTTAAACGTATAGAAAGCGGTGACTATGATGTTATAGTTTTGAACTTCGCAAACTGTGATATGGTAGGACATACAGGTGTATTTGATGCAGCAGTTAAAGCGGTAGAGACCGTTGACGAATGTCTTGGTAAAGTTGTAGATGCGATTGAGAAGATGGGCGGTATGGCGTTGATTACAGCCGACCACGGAAACGCAGACCAAATGGTAGATTATGATACCGGCGGTGCTTTTACTGCTCACACAACAAACGTTGTTCCCCTTGTTTTGATAGGTGACAAAGATGCAAAATTGAAACCGGGACGTCTTGCTGATTTAGCTCCGACCTTACTTGACCTTATGGGACTTGATAAGCCGGATGAAATGACAGGTGAAAGTTTAATCGAGAAATAATTAATATCTTATACAGCGTAGCGGATTTAAACTGCTACGCTGTTTTATGTTGTTTTATTAAAAAATTTGGAGATAAACATCATTATTGCCAATATTATAATTGATACCAAAATCAGAATTAGTGAATTAAATATCAATTCTTTTGCGGAGAAAATAAAAACATTATACTCTTTATTATATGAAAAGACGTTTACCGATATCGGAACAAGTTTAAAGAATATATACGTTAGGATAAACGATATTATTGCTTGCAGACTTTTTCCCATAACATAAGGTTTTATTGATAAACCCGATGATGCTATGACAGAGGACACCTGAGCTAATACTGATAATCCCGATAATGATAAAAATGCAGAAACTAAAGGAAGTGTGAAAGAATTAATACCGCTTGCAATAAGTTCGTTAATACCACCTGTGATTTCTATAAATGCATATATGTATTTCTTATATGCCGTATCAGGTAATACTGCTGTAAAAACTGCAAAAATTATTACATAACCGCATATTTTGAGAATTGTATCAACAGAAGTATTCAATGCATTTGCTATGTCATAGGATAGATTTCCCATATCACATTCACTGCGTGATATGGGAAGTTTATTTGTATTGTTTATTTTGCCGTAATTTTTAAAGAGTATTCCGCAAATAAGTGATGACATAATATGTATTATGTAAAGTATAAGTCCGATTTTATAATTTTTAAGCATTCCGACTCCGATTGAACCTATTATAAACATTGGACCTGAATTATTGCAAAATGCCAGCAATCTTTCTGACTCTGTTTTGGTACACTCGCCCGTTTTGTATAATGTTGCTGCACAGACTGCACCTATGGGATAGCCGCTTATAATACCAAGAATAAGAGCTAAACCTCCCGCACCCGATACTCCAAATATGGGGTACATTAATCTGCTTATATACTTACTCAGTATCCCGGCAAGACCCAATGCTATAAACATATTCGCACAAAAAATAAATGGAAAAAGCGAGGGTATAACGATTTTACCGCAGATAATGAGTGATTTGTTTGCCGCCTCCATACTTCGCATAGGTGATATTATCATAAAAGCAGAAAGATATATTAAACATATTATAATCAAGTATGGTCCTACGGAAGATTTTTTATTGTTCATAAATATACTCCTGTTATTTAATCTTGTATATAAATATTCTTTTAAATATATCTTTATTCATTTTTTGGTTATATACTGCATAAAAATTATTGTATAATATCTGTTATGAAATGGAGAATAAGATGAAGAAAAACTCAAAACCAATGCAAAACAGAATAAGGGCACGACTTGCAGACACAGTAGATATTTCAAAGGATATAATTCTTGACACCTTCCTGATAAGAGGAACAGGCAATAATGAGATAATCATAGAAAATTATAAAGGGATTTTAGAGTATACCGAAAACTGTGTAAGAATTAAAGCAAAGCCGAGATGTATAAAAATTTGCGGTAATTCATTGGAATTATGCAATATATCTGATGATATGCTGTGTATAACAGGAAATATGGATAAGATATCATTTACCAAAAACCAGGATGGTGATGATGAATGAAAATTAGCAGACTATATTGCTGGATATACGGCTATCTGACAGTTTGTGCAGATAGTCCGTTCCCTGAAAGACTAATTAATATCTGTTTGCACAGGGGAATGTATATCTTTGATATAAAACGATGTGGTAGTAATAGAATTATATTTAAAATTGATGTTAAATCTTTTTTTGATATAAGGATTCCTGCCAGAAGAACAAAAAGCCATATCAAAATATTGAAAAGAAGTGGTTTGCCTTTTATTATTCAAAAATACAAAAAGAGAAGATTTGTTTTGGCAGGGATTATAATTCTTGTTGCAATATTGTGGTATGCATCAAATCACATAATGGGAATAACAATTTATGGCAACAACAGAATAGCAACAGACACAATTAATAATGCACTAAAGGAATGCGGTTTAACTCTCGGAACAAAAACCTCAGATATTGACCCTGATATATTACGTAACAGACTTATGATTAAACTGCCCGACTTAGCGTGGGTCGGGATAAATGCAAATGGTTCACGGGTTTATATTGAAATAGTAGAAAGGATAGAAAAGGAACAGGGGGTTGATAAATATGCTCCTGCCTGTGATTTAGTGGCAAGCAGAGATGGCGAAATAGAAAGGATTGAGGTTCGCGAAGGACAAACAGTATGTAAGATAGGCTCAGGAGTCAGAAAAGGTGATGTATTAGTCAGCGGAATTGTAGACAGTCCTGTGAAAGGCTTTGAATATGTGAGGGCAAGGGGAGAGGTTTATGCAAAAACACGATACAGCTTGACTCGCTGTTATCAATTAGAATATACCGAAGAAAATTATACAGGGAACAAAAAGAGTAAATACGTTTTAAATGTTTTGGGAAAAAACTTTCCCTTGTATTTGTTCAGCAAAATTCCGTATAAGGAATATAAATTAAATGAAAATGCTGTCGAATACAAAACACCGATTGATATTATTCCGTCTTTTTTTATTACAAAAAAAGAATATAACGAAATAACTAAAGAGATTAAAACTTCAACACCAAACGAGGCAAAAGATAGAGGAGGAGCGGAGCTTTTACAGGAGATAAAGAACTCGCTCTCTGAAAGAACTGAGATTATTGACGAAAATGTTTCGTATACATTAAACGAAAAAAATGAGGCAGAGGTTACTGCTGAAATTATATGCCGTGAAAATATAGCGGAAGAATATGTGATAGAAGTTGCGGAATAGATATAAAAATGACGTTGCCCTGTAATATAGTGGCAACGTCATTCAAATCTTAATTCTTTTTGTTAAGTTTAACAGCGTATACAATAAATGCGATTATTAAATATGCAACAATTAATATAATCGGTATTGTTATATTCCAATAGGAGTTGACGGAAAGGGCTTCGTTTCCTGTAATAGTGTGGAGCATATTTTCAAGAATGACACGAATTTTATTAAACAGTGCTAACCACAGAGAAAAGAATGCACATATTGCCGACAGTATTCCGTAATTTACACAGCGTGAACAATTTTTTGTTTTGCCGACAGCAACTAAAGCGATGCATACAACGGCAAATACAACAAACATAACCCAAGTAACCGTTTGCATATGTATAAGTGTATTTGGGTTTTTATACAGATTGCGGAACAAAGTTAGAATAAAAATACCAAGCAATCCCAAACATAACTGTATCATATACATATTGGTTAAATGTTCTCTGCGTGCTGCGTTTTCCCTTGACTTATTTGATTTCATTGCCTTATTTGACTTCTTTTTTGACATTTGTATTCCTCCAAATTATTTTATTAAAATTTTAATTACATTTCACCTGATTGGTACATAATTGCTGCTAAAATAGCAGAACTCACTGTTTCGGTGCGAAGTATTCGCTTGCCCAAGCCTACCATATTTATATTGTTCGCTTTGGCGTATTCAGCCTCAGAATCGGAAAAACCACCCTCGGGACCAATCATTACACCGATTTCTGTTGAGTTTGATAAGCACAAAGTATCACGCAGAGATGATACACCTGAGTGTCCTAAAACCTCATAGGGCATAAGAGAAAGTTCTGTTGTTTTTAATCTTTCAATTGCCTGTTTAAAGCTTATCGGACTTTCAACAGAAGGCAGAACGCCGCGTCCGCATTGCTTTGCCGCCTCAACAGCTATCTTATTCCACCGTTTAATTTTTTCACTTGATTTTTTTGGATTATCAAGCTTGCTCACACATCTGTCCATAGATACGGGAACTATGGAAGAGGCACCAAGCTCAACCGACTTTTGAATTATGCCTTCCATTTTGTCAGACTTAGGTATGCCTTGATAAATTATAACTTTAACCTTAGGCTCTTGCTCTGAATATTCTTTTGATATGATTTTTGCCTCACATACTTCTTTATTAATAGAGGTAAGTTCTGCGGTGTATTCATATCCTGTCCCGTCAAATATCAATATTTTATCACCAATATTCATTCTCAGAACTTTGGTTATGTGACCTGCATCTTCTGTAATTTTAGCACATTCTGTTGAAATATTTTCAGGTTCTGTGAAAAATCTTCTCATAGTGCGTCACCTCAAACAGCAGTTATTGCCGCCCAATCATCATCTTGTTTTATATTTGTGATTTTCAAACCATTTTCGGTTAATGCCTGCTTAACTTCCTCAAGCCTTTCCAAAATTATGCCCGAGCATATAAATATTGCATTTTCGTTCATAAATCCACGTATAAACGGAGCAATAGCTATTATTACATCAGCTACGATATTTGCAAGAACTATGTTGTGCTTTCCAAGCTTGTCCCTCAATTGACTGTCCGATATAATATCTCCGGTATATGTTTCGTAAACATCATCGGGTAATTTGTTCAATTTTAAATTCGAACGTGCCGCATCGGTTGCATTTGAATCAATATCAACAGCAATAGCGGAAGAAGCACCGAGCAATATACCTGTAATCGAAAGTATGCCTGAGCCACAGCCTAAATCAAGTATGGTATCTCCGTCTTTTACGTACTTCTCTATTTCTTCAAGACAAAATCGAGTGCTTGGGTGAGAGCCTGTACCAAAACTCATTCCGGGATTAACCGTAAACACAGTCCTGTCTGTTGTCACATCTGACGTTTCCCATTCGGGACAAATCAGAATTTTCTCTCCTACGGGGGTAGGATGGAAGTATTGTTTCCATATTTCCGACCAATCTTCATCCTTTACATTTTCTGTTTTTATATCAAGTGAACCATATTCATTTGTTATATCTAATGCTTTAAGTGCAAGCATAGAAGAACGTACAGCATTTAACAGTTCAATGCCATCACTTCCGCAGGTAAGATAGAAAGTTATTGTAGTGTCGGCTTCTTTAAGTTTTTCAAGCTCTTCGTCAACGTAATCCCAATACTTGTGGTTATCTTCAAGAAATTCCTTGAAATCATCCTTATCACATATTTCAATTCCGTTAATTCCAAGCTGTAAAAGACATCCGCTGACACTGTCAATTCCTTTACGGGTTGTTGTAATTATTGTTTTTATCCAATCCATAATAATCTCCGTTTCGCTTTCGTATAAGCAGATATGGAGCGACAAAATCTTGCCGCTCCTATCCGTTATTTAAACATTTCTTTCATTTTTTCAAAGAATGATTTACGTTGTTTATATTTAGACGAATCAACCTTTTCATCAAAATGACGTAATATATCCTTTTGACTCTCTGACAAGTCTTTTGGAATTTCAATTTTTATTGTTACATATTGGTCACCACGCTGTGTTGAGTTGACCTTTTGAATACCCTTGCCCTTAAGTCTGAATACAGTTCCGGTTTGAGTTCCCTCAGGTATGGTGTAAGACACCTTTCCATCAATGGTAGGCACCTGAACTTCCGCACCTAAAGTTGCTTGGACAAATGAGATAGGATAATCGCACAACACATCATAACCCTGTCGTATGAATATTTTATGAGGTTTAACCCTTACATTGAGGATTAAATCTCCGTTAGGTCCGCCGTTAGCACCGGCATCACCCTCGTTTCTGATATAAACCTGCTGTCCGTTGTCAATTCCGGCGGGAATTTTAACACGAACCTTTTTGCCGTTTCTGACAGTACCTTTACCGCCGCACTTCCTGCAAGGCTCTTTAATGATTGTACCCTTACCGCCACAACTGCTACAGGTACGTACACTTTGGAAATTGCCAAGAGGAGTACGTTGTACCGTCTTTACCTGTCCTGTGCCGTGACAGGTCGGACAGGTTGTAGGCGAACTGCCCTTTGCCGCTCCCGAGCCATTACATTCTTCGCATTTTTCCAAATGATTGATTGAAATTTCACGTTCTGTACCGAAACACGCTTCTTCAAAGGTCAAATCTATGTTATAGGCAATATCTCTGCCACGCTGAGGAGCGTTAGGATTTTGACGCTGACCGCCAAAGCCACCACCGAAAAAGCTGCTGAAAATATCGCCCATATCAAAGCCGTCAAAACCTGCACCGCCACCGCCGTATCCTCCGGCAGTCTGGTCAAATGCGGCGTGACCGAATTGGTCATACTGCCTTCTTTTATTATCATCACTTAAAACCTCATACGCCTCGGTTGCCTCTTTGAACTTTGCTTCAGCACCTTCTTTATCGTTAGGGTTAAGGTCAGGATGATATTTTTTTGCTAATTTTCTGTATGCCTTTTTTATTTCATCACCTGAGGCACCTTTCTCAACGCCAAGAACCTCATAGTAATCTCTTTTATCTGCCATAATCTACTCTCCAAATACGATTAATGGACATATGCGTTTTGCACGCATATGTCGCATTAAATATTATTTATTGTCATCATCTACTTCGGTGTATTCAGCATCAACTACATTGTCATTGTTTTGTGTTTGCTGAGCACCGGGGTCAGCTTGTGCTTGCTGTGCCTGAGCATATAGTTTTTCAGATACAGAATAGAATGCCTTTTGTACACTGTCTGTCTGAGCCTTAACAGCCTCTACGTCAATAGGAGAAGCCTTGAGCATTTCTTTAAGTTTATCAACCTCAGCCTGAATAGAAGATTTTTCGTCTGCTGAAATCTTATCACCAATTTCGCCTAATGTTTTCTCTGTCTGATACACAAGATTGTCTGCATTATTGCGAACGTCGATTTCTTCTTTCTTTTTCTTATCTTCGCTTGCGTATTTTTCTGCTTCTTTAACAGCCTTCTCAATATCCTCGTCAGAAAGATTTGTACTTGATGTAATGGTGATATTCTGTTCTGAGCCTGTACCCAAATCTTTTGCAGAAACATTTACGATACCGTTTGCGTCGATATCAAATGTAACCTCAATCTGCGGAACGCCTCTCGGTGCAGGAGGAATATTTGAAAGTGAAAATCTGCCCAAAGTCTTATTGTAAGCAGCCATCTCACGCTCACCTTGAAGAACGTGAACCTCTACACTTGTCTGATTGTCAGCAGCAGTTGAGAATATCTGACTCTTTTTAGTAGGAATAGTTGTGTTTCTTTCGATTAACTTTGTAAACACACCACCCATTGTTTCGATACCCAATGAAAGAGGAGTAACGTCAAGAAGAACGAGGTCATCAACTTCACCAGACAATACACCTGCCTGAATTGATGCACCGATTGCAACACATTCGTCAGGGTTAATTCCCTTGTGAGGTTCTTTTCCTATAAACTTCTGAACAGCATCCTGAACAGCAGGTATTCTTGAAGAACCGCCGACAAGCAATACCTTGTCAATTTCGTTTGCAGAAAGACCTGCATCGCGGAGAGCGTTACGTGTAGGCTCCATTGTCTTTTCGACCAAATCAGCAGTTAAAGAGTCAAACTGTGCACGAGAAATTGTGATATCAAGATGCTTAGGACCTGTTGCATCTGCTGTGATAAACGGAAGATTTACATTTGATGACATAACGCCCGAAAGCTCGATTTTGGCTTTTTCTGCAGCCTCTTTAAGTCTTTGCAGAGCCATCTTGTCCTGACGAAGGTCAATTCCGTTTTCCTTCTGGAACTCGTCAGCAAGGTAATTCATAAGCTTATCATCAAAATCGTCACCGCCCAAACGGTTATTACCGCTTGTAGCAAGAACTTCAAATACGCCGTCACCGATTTCAAGAATAGATACGTCAAATGTACC
>CADAVS010000058.1 GCA_902791425.1 uncultured Ruminococcus sp. | reverse complement strand
CAGGCTCATTGAGCGCAGCACAGGCATCAGGACCGTCGTTGTGGACGATGCGGTCTCCTGCGCGGCATACGGCGCGGGAAAGATGCTCATGCACCTTGACGACCTGCAGGACGGCATGATGAATTTCTACAGAAAGAGACAGCTCAAAGGCTAAACTTTCAAACGAAAGGACGGAGGCAAATGAACCTCAAGGCACTTTTCAGGAAGAAGGACGAGATGCCGAAATGCTCGGCAGTCATAGTCGCGGCGGGCAGCTCCCAGCGCATGGGTACGGACAAAGTATTTATGAAGCTCGGCCCGATGCCGGTTCTGGTGAGGACGGTACTCGCGTTTCAGGATAATCCTCTGATCGAGGAGATAATCATCGTCACGCGTAAGGACAAGCTTGAGGAGGTTCTTAAAGAAGTGCCGAGAGTTCGTGAGGACTTGGGATACCTTCCACTTGTTACACCTACCAGCCAGATTGTAGGTACTCAGGCTGTTCTTAACGTAATTATGGGCGAACGCTATAAGATGGTTACAAAGGAAACAAAGGGTATCTGTAAAGGCGAATACGGCAGAACTCCCGTTCCCATTGATGAGGAATTCAGAAAGAAGATTATCGGTGATGAAAAGGCAATTACCTGCCGTCCTGCTGACTTGCTCAAGCCTGAGCTTGAGAAGCTTAAAAAGGAATGTGCTGAATGGATTGAACAGGACGAGGATGTTTTGTCATACGCTTTGTTTGACCAGGTAGCAGTTAAGTTCTTTGAACAGCGTCGTGCCGCAAAATATAAAATTGACAACGACTCTGTTAATATGAAGGATAAGATACATTACGTATAATGCAGATATAGCGAAGGGCTGAACGAAATGTTCAGCCTTTCTTTGTCGGCAATATTAACTTAATACAATCCGCATCTGTCATTGATGACTAACATTCTCAGCATTTCGTCGGTAAGTCCAAGACCGTCTTTACCGCCTTTTAATACTCCCTTGTCAACAAGCTTTTGAATGGTAGGTCTTGCCCACTCAGGCATATTATCGTCAATATAGTTATAGATCATCGGATTTTCAAGCCTGTCAATTTTATACGACAAATCAGAAATCATTTTCTTTAACTCTTCATATTGTGACATAGTCAAATCCTCCTTATCGGGTTTAATTCCTAAAATTGCTTTACATAGTGCAGAGGCAATGGCTTCTGCTCCTATTTTTTGATATAACTCAGCATCAGCTTTACTGTCCACAAAGCAAACCTCCAGTAAACAAGAGGGTGCTTTAGTATGCCTTATCACATACAGATGTGAGCCATTTTTAATACCTCTGTTTTTAAAACCAAGGTTGCTTAATGCAGTCAGCATTTTACCTGCATACGCCTTGTTCTCTCCGTCGTAAGTGTATGCCTCGGCACCGACACCTCCGCCTGAGTTGAAGTGGATTGAAATAAAAGCGTCAAGGTATTGAGCATTTGCAAGCCTGCATATCTCAGCAAGGTTTTCGCTGACTGATGCCGCTCTGTCATTGGTGCAATTGACAACCTTACAACCGGCGTTTCTCAGCATCTTTATGAGGGCATTGCCCACAGCTCGTGTTTCGTTGCTCTCATCCAAATACCCTGATGCACCGCTGCCTATTGTACCGCTTAGCGTATGACCGCAATTAATTCCTATAACCATAATCCTTAATCCTCCTTCGCATTTTTAAGCTTTTCCTTCATAATCCTCTCCTCCTTCAACATCATATCAGCCTCAATGGCTTCTTTGGTAAAGGAATTATTCTTCCACCACGCAACAACAGTTGTCACCGCCGTAAAAAGCATACTCACAAGCTGATAGATATTGTCTTCTGCAAAGGGAATAGTTTCCTTGCCGAACAAAATCAAAAATTGGTTTATCAATGCAAGTGCTAGGCATACTGTTCTCCCTATGGTTCCTGCTGAAATCTTCACATTATCACCTCCTTTGTTTTGGGGAAATTATTTTACCAAAAAGCTTATTGCCGCAGCAATGATTGCAGTGATAACCGCACTGATAATCATATCATAACGATTTGCAGGCTTAGACTCCAAAGCACTTACACGCTCGATAAACTCGTTTAAATCACGGCGGATATACTTCATCTCAACCAGCAGTTCGGTTATGCACTTGCCGTTGTCCGCAATCGAATCTATTCTGTGGTGTGCAGATTTTAACGATTGCTCGGCAGACGTCATTCTTTCATAAATCTCTTGTTCGTTCATTGCGTATCTGTTCTTCCTTTCATACTGCGTCAGTAAAATTTATTTCCTCCTGCTACTATAATATATAAAAGTATAAAGTGCCGTGCAGTGCCATATAATAAAAAAGAAAAAAAGCCCTCCTTGTATAAAGGAGGGTGGTACGCAATTTTGCGTTACAGGAGAATTGGTGGTATGTGTTAGTTTGTTCAGAAAATTTTGCGTTAATGAAACAAAATTTTCAATCCCTCAGCCAGCTGACGCTGACAGCTCCCTTTACACAAGGGAGCCTATTGCCGACACTTACAAAAGAGCGATTTGTAAATAGCCTATACAATACGAAATCTGCCGAGTTAATGGGACGTATGGTTATATGCCATACGTCGATCTGCACTAAAAACAACAGCTCATTTATTCAAGTTCAAATGCACCTGTGTATAACTGATAATACAAACCTTTTTCGTCAATCAGCATTTGATGTGTTCCCCGTTCTGTTATTCGTCCTTTTTCAAGAACCATAATAACATCAGAATTTTTAACTGTTGAGAGTCTGTGTGCTATTACAAACACTGTTCTGCCCTCCATCAGTTTATCCATTCCCCTTTGAACTATCGCCTCTGTTCTTGTGTCAATAGAGGAGGTAGCCTCATCTAAAATCATAACAGGCGGGTCGGCAACAGCCGCTCGGGCAATTGCGATAAGCTGTCTTTGACCTTGGGAAAGATTTGAACCATTATTGTTAAGCTGTGTATTATACCCGTCAGGCAATCTTGTAATAAAGTCATCTGCTCCTGCAAACTTTGCAGCCTCAAAACATTCTTCATCAGTTGCCTCAAGTCTGCCGTATCTGATATTGTCAAGAACTGTTCCCGTAAACAGATTGGTCTCCTGCAAAACAATTCCCAAAGAGCTTCTCAAATCAGACTTCTTTATCTTGTTTATATTTATTCCGTCATACCTTATCTTTCCGTCACTGATATCGTAAAATCTGTTGATGAGATTTGTAATGGTAGTCTTACCTGCACCTGTTGCACCAACAAATGCAACCTTTTGTCCCGGTTCAGCATATAAAGTAACATTGTGCAGTACCTTCTTGTTTTCTTCATATCCAAAGTCAACGTCAACCATACGAACATCACCTTTAAGCTGAGTGTATGTTACACTTCCATCGCTGTGGGGGTGCTTCCACGCCCATATGCCTGTGTGTTCCTTTGTTTCTATTATGTTTCCGTCAGAATTAAGCTTTGCATTGACGAGGGTAACATATCCGTTATCCTCCTCGGGTATTTCGTCCATAAGTTCAAACAGACGTTCAGCACCTGCCATTGCCATTACTACAGAATTTATCTGCTGTGTGCATTGATTTACGTTCCCTGTGAACTGACGTGTCATATTAAGGAAGGTAACAGCGGTCGCAATGGAGAAAACAGGGTCCATAGACAAACCGATATTTCTGATATTCAGTAAATAGAACACACCGCCTGCAACAGCCATAATTACATATAATACGTTGCCTATATTCATAATGATAGGACCTAAAGCGTTTGCATAGGCGTGAGCCTTAAAGCTGTCATTGAACAGAGCATTGTTGAGCTTGTCAAAGTCCTTTTTTGACTCTTCTTCACGGCAGAAAACCTTGATAACCTTTTGTCCGTTCATCATCTCCTGAATATATCCCTCTGTAACACCGAGGGATTTCTGCTGTCTGATAAAGAACTTTGAAGAACCTCCGCCCAGCTTTTTGGATACAAATATCATTGCAATAACGCCAAGCGTCAAAATCAATGTCATCCATATTGACAGATACAGCATATAGCAAAAAACGCAAATAACGATAGTTCCTGCACGCAGGACAGACGGAATTGCCTGAGATATAAGCTGTCTTAATGTGTCAATATCGTTGGTGTAATGGCTCATTATGTCGCCGTGCTTGTGAGTATCAAAATACTTAATTGGCAAATTCTGCATTCCGCTAAACATTTTGTTTCTGAATTTTGCCAGGGCTCCTTGAGTGATAATAGCAGCAAGCTGTGTGTGTACTATGGTGGCAATCAAGCCTACCGCATATATGGAAGCCAGTAAAATCATCATAGGGATTATTGTCTTTGATGCTTCATTCCAATTTGAAGTGTCACTCCACTTAGATATGACCTCAATTACATTTTTAATAAAAATGTCAGGTATAAGTGCCGCGGCAGACGCAATCAATATACATACCAAGGTGACGGGCAGAAGAACAGGATAAAATTCAAACAGCATTTTGCCTACTCTTTTTAATGTTTGGGGATTTGCTTTTCTCTTTGGGTTTTTATCTTTACTTACATTCATTGTCATCCCCTCCGTTCACCTGTTGTTCATATATTTCGCGGTAAATCTCAGAGCTTTCAAGCAATTCTGTATGAGTGCCTATATCCGAAATTTTGCCGTTATCCATAATAATTATCATATCAGCATCTTGCACTGATGAAATTCTCTGTGCAATTATAATCTTTGTTGTTTCAGGTATGTACGACTTAAAGCCGGCTCTTATCATAGCATCTGTCTTTGTGTCAACCGCACTTGTGGAGTCGTCAAGAATTAGTATTTTGGGCTTTTTAAGCAATGCCCTTGCAATACATAATCTCTGTTTCTGTCCGCCTGATACGTTAGTTCCGCCTTGCTCTATTTTGGTGTCATATTTGTCGGGGAAGGTTTCTATAAACTCGTCAGCACAAGCAAGACGGCAAGCCTCTTTAAGTTCTTCGTCTGTTGCATTCTCGTTACCCCAACGCAGATTATCGGCAATGGTGCCTGAGAATAACAAATTCTTCTGCAATACCATTGCAACCGCATCACGCAGAGTTTTGATGTCATAGTCTTTGACATCTATGCCGCCGACTTTAACCGTACCCTCTGTCGTATCATATAATCTGGGTATCAACTGAACAAGTGAGGATTTACTTGAGCCTGTTCCGCCGATAATGCCCACAGTCATACCTGATTTGATATGCAAATCAATGTCAGCCAAGGCATATTTTTTTGCCTTTTTGTTGTACTTAAAGTTGACGTTATCAAAATCAATTGAGCCATCTTTAACTGATGTTACGGGGTTATCCGCTATTTTAAGGGAAGGCTCTTCGGCTAACACTTCATAGATACGCTTCATTGACTCTGCCGAAATGGTAATCATAACGTAAACCATTGACAGCATCATCAAACTCATCAATATTTGAACGCCGTATGTCAGCATTGCAGAGATTTGTCCCACACCTATATTATTCAAGTGGAGTATAGCCATTTTGGAGCCAACAAGCAGAATAAATACTGAGTTAAAGTTCATACAAAGCTGCATAAGCGGAGTGTTTAATGCAACAATTCTCTCAGCTCTTGTAAATTCATTGCATATCTCAGCTGATGCTGTTTGGAACTTCTCTTTTTCGTATTCTTCACGGGAGAAGCCTTTTACCACACGCATTCCTCTGACGTTTTCTTCTATTGACTCGTTCAAGCGGTCATACTTTTTGAAAACTCTTTGGAAAGCAGGCATTGCCTTTTTGCTGACCATAAGAAGACCAAATACCAATACAGGCACAACTACAACAAATGCAGAGGCGAGTGCACCGCCCATTATATATGCCATAACTATGGAAAATATCAGCATCAACGGACATCTCAGAGCCGTTCTGATAAGCATCATAAATGACATTTGAACATTGGTAACATCTGTTGTCATACGTGTAACAAGCGATGATGAAGAAAATTTATCAATATTCGCGAATGTAAACTTTTGTATGCGGTAGAACATATCTTTACGCATATTTTTGGCAAAACCTGCCGCGGCCTTTGAACAGGTTGCGGCGGCAAGACCTCCGCACGTCAATGATAAAAGTGCCATAATAATCAGTATTCCGCCTGTTTTAAAAATCTCACTCATTTCTATTCCGGCTTGTATGCTGTTGACCAAGTCGGCAGTTATAAATGGAATAAGTGTTTCCACGATTGCCTCGCCAACTATAAAAAGCAATGTTAAAATCGTTGCTGTTTTATATTCTTTTATACAACCGGCAAGCTTTTTTATCATATATTCACATCCTTTTATTATAATCTTATTTCTATGCCATATCAGGCATCTTATCAAATATTTTGTGTATGGTTAAAAGTGCTTCGGCAAAGCTTTCTTTATCGTCTTCCTCCATACTCTCAAACAAAGTTTTGTAATATGCGGCATCTTCATCTAAAAATCTGTCAATGTAATCAAGTGCCTCTTTTGTGATTTTAAGCTTGATTATTCTTCTGTCATCAGGGTCGGGAACACGCTCTACAAATTTACAATCAATAAGCCTGTTAACCATCTTTGTCATTTGCTGTTTTGGCATCTTGGTAATCTTTGCAAGTTCCGTCATAGATACCTCGTTATTATTCAAACGAAGAGTTTGAATACAATAATACATCTCTAAGCTCACACCCTCGTCAAGCAGTTGCTTAAAAGGCTTGGCAAGCCTGTAATGCCATTGAGGAAGTGTAGCAAGTAAAAGCTCCTGTATTTGACTTGTTGTCATTTTTTCACCACCTTGAAAATTATTGTCATAAAATAATAGCATTTTATTTACTGTCATATTATTGCAACTATTATTATAACATATAATACTTTAAAGTCAATGAATATTTTATGAACAATTTAATTATCATTTGATAAAAAATTTCACCTTTGAGCGAAAATTCAAAATAATTTTAATGAATAATCGCCCAAAGCCCATACAGTTGCCAAGCCCAACTGCAATGAAAAATTATTTTGAATTTTAGGCTCCATTACGTGTATATTGGATAATGAATATCCATTCTGCAATGAAAGAATTAAAAAGAAAGGATTGACATTTGCGTCAACCCTTTATGAATATTTAATCATTTAAGCGTTTTTACAAAAGCCTCAATGCGACTCAATGCCTCGTTTATGCTGTCAATTGAATACGCATATGAACAACGGATAAAGCCCTCTCCGCTTTGACCGAAGGCGGTACCCGGAATAACGGCAACCTTTTTCTCACGCAGACAGCGTTCACAGAAATCATTTGATGTAAGTCCCGTGCTTTTTATGCTTGGGAATGCGTAGAATGCACCCTTTGGTTCAAAGCATTCAAGGCCCATATCGTTAAAGCCTTGAACAATAACACGTCTGCGCATATCATATTCATTCTTCATCATTTCTATGTCGTCGTCACCGTTTCTCAATGCTTCAATAGCCGCATATTGTGCGGTTGTAGGAGCCGACATAATAGCAAATTGATGTACTTTTGTCATAGCCTTTATCAAGTCAGGGTGACCGCAGGCATAGCCCAATCTCCAACCCGTCATAGCATACGCCTTTGAAAAACCGCTGACAAGAACTGTTCTCTCATACATATCGGGTATCTGAGCGATTGAGAAGTGTTTTTTATCGCCGTAGGTAAGCTCAGCATAAATCTCGTCAGATAAAACGATAATATTTGTTCCGCGTAACACTTCGGCGATTTCCCACAAGTCCTCCTCGTTCATTATAGCACCTGTGGGGTTGTTCGGGAAAGGAAGGACAAGAACTCTCGTCTTGGGAGTTATTGCCGCCTTTAATTCCTCAGCAGTAAGCTTAAAGTTGTTTTCAGCCTTTGTCACAATAGGAACAGGCACACCGCCTGCAAGACGAGTAATCGGACTGTAGCACACAAAGCTCGGTTCGGGAATTAAGACCTCATCACCGTTACATATAACAGAGCGTATGCACAAGTCGATTGCTTCGCTTCCGCCAACAGTAATCAATAATTGTGTTAAAGGGTCATAATCAAGTGAAAATCTGCGTTTCATATATTTGGAAAGCTCAAAACGCAGTTCCTTTAAACCCGAATTTGAGGTATAGTAGGTCATTCCTTTTTCAAGAGAGTATATACCTTCATCTCTGATATGCCAAGGTGTTACAAAGTCCGGTTCGCCAACACCAAGAGATATAGCGTCATCCATCTCGGCAGCAATATCAAAGAATTTTCGTATTCCCGAGGGCGGTATATCTCTTACAACAGGGTTTATAAGCCCCTGAATATCTATGCTCATAAGGAGATAACCTCTCTTTCGTCTTTGCTTGGCTTGCAGCATATTACACCATCATACTTATATCTCTTTAATACAAAGTGTGTCGCTGTGCCGACTATTGATTCCATTGGAGCAAGATGCTCCGAAACAAAGAGAGAAACCTCTTTGATATTTTTGCCCTCTACTGTGATGCCAAAGTCATAGCTGCCACTCATTAAATTGATAGCTTTAACCTCAGGGAATTGATAAATTCGCTCAGCTATTCTGTCAAAGCCTTTATTTCTCTGTGGGGTAACCCTAAGCTCAATGTAGGCGGTGACGGTGTTTTGACTGTACGCCTTATCCCAATTTATTCTCGCACCGTAGCCGATAATTACGCCGTCTTTTTCAAGCTTATCAATAATGTCCGCGACTTCTGTCATAGGAATATCAAGCATTGTGGCCATCTCTTCAAGTGATTTTCTGCAATCTTTGTGAAGCAATTCCAAAACCTTTTCAATTTTTTTATCATATGACAATTCAGGCATTGTTTACCCCTCCTATAAATAATCATAAATTTTAGTTTACAGATTATAATAACATTTTATATATTCTAAGTCAATATATATTTAAACATTGTAAGATAAATTTAACCAATCGGACAGATGCTTTATTCGTCAAAAATAAAGATAACATCTGCGTTATAGTGTTTGGCAAGCTCGTATCCCTTATCGTTTCCCAAAACCAAACAGGCGGTGGAAAGACAATCGGCGGTGAGGGCAGAGGAGTGTGTTACACTTGCACTTGCTATACCGTTGTCTGTGGGATAACCGCTGTTTGTGTCCAATATGTGATGATATTTTTTATTGTCCCATTCAAAATAACGCTGATAAGTTCCTGATGTAACGACGGCGGAATTGTTGGCGGTAATGGTCTTGGCAATCTCTCCGTTTTGTGAAAATGGCTTTTGAATGCCGACCACCCAGCTTTTATCTTTTCGTGACGGGTTTTCTCCGTAAGTCAGAATACTGCCGCCAAAATCTATTAAGGCATACTCTACGTTATAGCTTTTTAGCACCTCTAAAACACAATCCTCCGCATAACCCTTTGCACAGCCACCTAAATCTATTTTGGTATTTGTATCTGTTTTTGTAACCGTGTTATCCTCGTTGTTGACTATAATTTTTTTATAATCAACATATGAAAGGGCAGACTTGATTTCACCATCTGACGGAGGTGTGTGTTCGCCTTGATTAAACCCCCATAAGTCTTTAAGGGGTGCAATCGTTATATCCAATGCTCCCTGTGATTTTTCGCATATGTCAAGTGCGGTGGACAGGATTGATATGGTGTGAGTGCTGACAGACACGGGTTGATTTGCCTGTGCGTTATTAATCATCGTCACGTCTGAGGAGTCGGAATAATAGTCAGTAACTTCGGCAACTTCGTATGCCTTGTCGAATGCCGCTTTTAAAGCTGTGTTTAGGGTTTCCTGCTCGGCACCGCCTGCCCGTATTGTGCAAACGGTATCCATTAAGAATTGTGTGTCCGAAAGTTCGGTGCTTTTGTTTGCCCCGCAACCGCTGAGCAGCGTGAGCATTAAAATTGTCAGTAATATTTTTTTCATCAAATATTGTTCCTTTTATTCTTTGAAGTATAGGTATATAATAACATTATGTTAAAATAAAATCAAATATTATTTGCATAATAGATGAAAATATGATAAAATACCTTTTGCGATAACCGAAAAAACAAACGATTGGGCTGTAAATTATGCATTTGCGGAACATAATCGCCCCTACAATATTCATTATTAATTTATATTTTGGCTCGATATACATCGCGTAATATTACAGGAGGAAAAAATGAGTATAAGAGATAACTATTCACACACATTGCGGGCATCTTATATCGCATATATAACACAGGCAATAGCCGTCAACTTTTCGCCATTGTTGTTCGTGACCTTTGGCAGAGATTACGGATTGACCTTGGCAAATATCAGCAGCTTGGTATTGTTCACCTTTGTGGTGCAGTTGATAGTCGATATCTTGTCGGCAAAATTTATTCCCATAATAGGCTACAGAGTATGTGCGGTAGCAGCACATTTTATTGCCGCATTGGGATTTATTTTGCTTGGGATTTTGCCTGACGTCTGCGGAAGTCCGTTTGTGGGAATATTAATAGCGACTTTTTTTTATTCCCTGGGGAGCGGCTTGATAGAGGTTATGGTAAGCCCTATTGTAGAGGCTTGCCCGACGTCTAATAAGGAATCGGCAATGGCATTTCTGCACTCCTTCTACAGTTGGGGAACAGCTTTGGTTATAATTGTATCAACGGTTTTCTTTAAGGCTTTCGGAATAGAAAATTGGCATATAATGTCATATATATGGGCAATTATTCCCATATGTAATGGGGTTGCGTATATGTTTGTGCCGATTAATACAATAGAGGAAACAGAGGGGAAGAGCGGCATAAAAAATCTCTTCAGCCACAAGATAATATATGTTATTAT
>CADAVS010000057.1 GCA_902791425.1 uncultured Ruminococcus sp. | reverse complement strand
ATCTTCAATAGCAACTTTTGCAACACCTTTTTCGATGGAATAGCAAAAATTATCGGCTTCAGAAGCACTCATTTTACTTATATTAAAACTTTCTCCGTTAATACGAATTCTATCCGCACTTTTATAAGAGGTTTCTTTGCCATTTGTATCAGCTACCTTGAAGCAGATATACTGTTTTCCGAATTCATCGCTACAAGCGACTGTTTGTAAAATAGCATAGGTTAAAATTTCATCATTTGCATATACATATGCTTGAACAACAAAACAGCACAACAATTGTATGATCAACAGTATTATTAAAACCTTCTTTTTTATTATAATATTATTCATATTAACCTCTACCTTCTATTTTTCTTATGATAAACTATATACTATGTTCGTTATAATGAAACAATTTTCCTTTAATATCAAGTCTAAATCTAACTATAACTATATACGAGTTATATCATATTACGGTTAATATTTCAAGTATTTTTTTAATATTTTTTCAGACTTTTTAATTTTTATAAAAAATGGTGATGCGGCGTACCAATTACTTTCATTATGTCGGTTTGCGAATTGTATGAAAGAGCAGTCAACATTCTGAGAACAGACGATAAAAAATAATTTGCACACCGCAGTGAACGGATTATTTTTAGCACACGTGCAAATCTGTAAAAATACGACAATCGTTTGCTTTGCGTTTTGGGCGTGTAATTAGCTTCATTTCTTCGTAAGAGCGTACTGTGTTTTTATTTCATCGCTTACGGCTGTGGCAAGAATTTCTCATAGCACAGTCCTGACAGCCGCAACCACAGGAGGATTTCCCCTGCTTTTTATTTTTTATCATACGCACAATGATTGCTGTAACAACCGCAATAAGAACAATACATACAACTATTGTAGACATATTACTCAATAACCACATCATTACAAAACAGCTCCTTATTTAATCTTTATATTATCCGCCTCTTTATATGGCTTAAACAGCATATAAACAATAATCACAAGTACCGCCAAAGCAAAAATCAAACCAATTACATTTACATTGCCTGTAAACAATAATCCAAACTGATTTACCATAAGTGCTATTGCATATGCAAATACGCACTGATAACCGATTGCAAACCAGGTCCATTTTGCATTGTTCATTTCACGCTTGATAGCACCGATTGCCGCAAAGCAAGGAGCACACAGCAAATTGAACACAAGGAAGGAATATCCTGAAACTGATGTAAACGCCTGTGCAAGGTTTCCGTATACAGTTCCTGTACCGCCGTAGAGAATACCCATTGTTCCGACAATATTTTCCTTTGCAACAAGTCCTGTGATAGACGCAACAGCAGCCTGCCAATTACCCCAGCCGAGAGGTGCAAATATCCACGCAATAACGTTTCCGATAATTGCAAGTATACTTGTGTCCATCTGTTCCTCCGTAAGCATCGTGAACTTTCCGTCAACAAAACCGAAATATGTTGTAAACCAAATTACAATTGTAGAGAGAAGAATTATTGTTCCCGCCTTCCTAATGAATGACCAGCCACGCTCCCACATACTGCGAAGAACATTTGATATCGTGGGCATATGATAGCTTGGCAATTCCATAACAAACGGAGCAGGGTCACCTGCAAAGGGCTTTGTCTTTTTAAGCATTATTCCTGATATGATAATTGCCGCCATACCTATAAAATATGCTGACGTTGCCACCCACGCAGAACCTCCGAAGATTGCACCTGCAATCATAGCTATGAACGGAACCTTTGCTCCGCAAGGAATAAATGTGGTTGTCATAATCGTCATTTTTCGGTCACGGTCATTTTCTATTGTTCTCGATGCCATAATCCCGGGTACGCCACAGCCTGTACCTACAAGCATAGGTATAAAAGATTTGCCCGAAAGCCCGAACTTTCTGAATACTCTGTCCAATACAAACGCAATACGTGCCATATATCCGCACGCCTCCAAAAAGGCAAGCAATAAGAACAGCACAAGCATCTGCGGTACAAAGCCGAGAACTGCTCCTACACCGCCCACAATACCGTCTAAGATAAGTCCGCTAAGCCACTCCGCACAGTTTATCGCACTCAAGCCCCTTTCTACAAGCACAGGTATTCCGGGAACCCATATACCAAAATCAGACGGGTCGGGCTCTTCACAATCGTACTTTTCATATACTTCAATTGCTGCAATCAAATCGTCATAGGATGCTATAACCTCTTCATCAGCCATTGTTTCTTCGTCTACTACTATGTATGTTGCCTCATCAATATCTTTTACTGTATCTGCAAAAGCCGCCAATGCCGAACTTGCGACAGCCCCATTGAAATCTTCGGACTCCGTATCAAGTGCAGTTTCAACTTCTTCTGTATCAATGCCATTATCCGCCGCGTATTCTATATAACCATTTACAATCTGAGATGCCTCGCCAAATTCGTCAGCAACCTCTGTGTAAGCGGACGAGCCTATTCCAAATAAGTGCCAGCCGTCACCGAACAGACCGTCATTTGCCCAATCCGTTGCCATAGAACCAACCGATACCATTGATATGTAATAAACAAGGAACATAATAAACGCAAATATCGGAAGTCCCAGCCATCTGTTTGTAACTACCTTATCAATCTTATCGGAGTTAGACAACTTTCCTGCATTTTTCTTTTTATAGCACCCCTTCATCAATTGCGAAATATAAATATATCTTTCATTGGTGATAATGCTCTCTGCATCATCATCAAGTTCTCTTTCTGCCGCAGAAATATCCTTTTCAATATGTGACATAGTTTCCTTTGGGATGTTAAGCCTACCAATCACTTTTTCGTCACGCTCAAAAATTTTAATGGCATACCATCTCTGCTTTTCCTCGGACATATCGTGCAGCACTGCCTCCTCTATATGAGCAATTGCGTGTTCAACCGTACCCGAAAAAGTATGCATAGGAACAGTCTTTCCACTGGATGCTGCCTCAATTGCCGCTTCAGCCGCCTCCTGTATCCCCGTACCCTTTAGGGCAGAAATTTCAACAATTTTACATCCAAGCTCCCGTGACAGCTCCGGTATATTTATCTTATCGCCATTCTTCCTCACAACATCCATCATATTTATTGCTATAACAACAGGAATACCAAGCTCGGTGAGCTGTGTGGTAAGATATAGGTTTCTCTCAAGGTTTGTGCCGTCAACAATATTTAATATCGCATCAGGACGCTCGCCTATAAGATAGTTTCTCGCAACTACCTCCTCTAATGTATACGGAGATAAAGAGTAGATGCCCGGAAGGTCTGTTATCGTCACACCCTCATACCTTTTAAGCTTTCCCTCCTTTTTTTCAACTGTTACTCCCGGCCAGTTTCCTACAAATTGGTTAGAGCCTGTCAAGGCATTGAACAATGTGGTTTTACCACTATTTGGGTTGCCCGCAAGAGCAATTCTCAAATTCATTACTTATTCCTCACTTTCATATTAGTTTTAACTAACTCTATGTTAAAAAAATTATTCAACCTCTATCATATCAGCATCCGCCTTGCGGAGCGACAACTCATAACCGCGAACTGTAACCTCAATCGGGTCGCCCAATGGTGCAACCTTACGTATACGTACCTCTACGCCTTTTGTAATGCCCATATCCATAATTCTGCGTTTTACGGCACCCTCACCGTGAAGCTTGACAACCTTAACTGTATCACCTATTTTTGCCTGTCTTAATGTCTTCATACCTTCATACCTCCTAAAAATACTATTTAAACCATAATCCTTCTCGCCATTTCTTCGCTGATAGCAACACGCGACTCTTTGACATTTACAATAACATTCCCCCCTAATGCACTAATGACTTTGACATTCCCTCCCACAACAAAACCGAGGTTTTCAAGGTGCTTTTTTACTTCCGTATTTCCCCCAATTTTCTTTATGGTGTTTTCCTCTCCGATATCTGCAAGTGATAATGGCATCATATTTATCCCCTTTCTGTTAGTTACATCTAACCATACGGCAAAAATAACGGTTAGCTTTTCCTAACCACGCATAGTTAGTTTATCATAACTAACTTTATTTGTCAATAGAAATTTAGAAAAAATTTCAAAAAGAGTGACAAAATCACATTTGCCACTCTTTTTTTCTATGTTTTATATCTTTTTTAATACCATAATTTCTGATGTATAGTCTTTGCTTGTCATTCGTCTTAAGCCTATATTCATCAAGAAATCACCCGGATACTCTATTCCCGTAAGCTCGTCTCTGTACATACAGTTTTCGTCAAGACCTTTCATCTTAACAACAAACTTAGGTGATGACGGCACGCCCTTTATCACAAAGATTTCCACTATAACAGTATTGGTATCTTCCGAAATAAATTCCCATACTGTCATATTGTCATCAAATGGTGATTTAATTCTGTACATAATACCATCGTGGAAAACAGGACGGTATTTCTTGTAAAACTTAATCTGCTCTTTAACGCTTTCAAACTCTTCATCACTAAGCAAGCCCAGGTCAAGCTCGTAACCAAACTGTCCCGAATACGCAACGCGTGCTCTTGTATCTATGTCGGTCATACGATGCACCTGATGATTGGGAACAGCAGACACGTGTGCCCCCATAACATTTGTCGGATATCCATAGCTTGTTCCTGTTTGAATGAACTGCCTTTCCACAGCATCACTGTCATCACTTGTCCAGAATTGGTCAAAGTAATAGAACATACCCATATCAAATCTTCCGCCGCCGCCTGAACATCCCTCCATAAGAATGTGCGGGAATCTTGTTTTCAATGTTTCAAGCACCCTGTATAGTCCGAGCATATATCTATGTGCAGTTTCTCTCTGCCTGTCGGCAGGTAAAACAGCTGAGCCTATTTCGCTCATATTTCTATTCATATCCCATTTGATATACTCTATGTTGGCGTTAGTGAAAATATCAGAAAGGGTTTCTATAATATAATCGCAAACATCATCTCTTGAATAGTCAAGAATTAACTGATTTCTGCCCAAGGAGCGACTTCTGCCCTCGACGTGCAAGCACCAATCGGGATGTTCTTGGTAAAGCTTGCTGACCTCTGAAACCATTTCAGGTTCAAACCATAATCCGAATTTAAGCCCAAGCTTATTGACCTTTTCGGCAAGTCCCGAAATTCCGTTGGGTAGTTTTTCTTTATTGACAAACCAATCACCCAATGATGTATGGTCATCATTTCTCTCGCCGAACCATCCGTCATCAAGAACCATCAATTCAATTCCTGCTTCAGCAGCTTTTCTTGCAATATTGACAATTTTTTCTTCGTCAAAATCAAAGTACGTTGCTTCCCAATTATTTAAAAGTACAGGTCTTTCTGCATCTCTGTATGTTCCCCTGCATAGTCTTTGGCTAATCAACTTATGATATGTATGGCTCATTTTAGAAAAACCACTGTCCGAATACACCAGTACACATTCAGGTGTATTAAAGCATTCACCTTTATCCAGCTTCCATTCAAAATCAAATGGATTGATACCTGTATATAATCTTGTTCTGTTATAGGTATCAACATACACTCCTGACTCAAAGTTACCGCTGTACACAAGATTGATACCATATACCTCGCCGCAATCCTCAGTAGCATTTTTTGAGGCAAGACATACAAACGGATTAAAGATATGACTTGATGCACCTCTGAGACTCTCAACAGATTGCTTTCCGTGGGATAAGGGGTTTTTCCTAATATGTCTTTCTCTCGCCCATTGACCGCTGAAATGCACAAAGTCATAGTCCATATCAGGCAAATGAACACAGCCTGACATTACATTGTTCAGTTTCACCACACTGTTGCCGTCATTTATTATCGCTTGACTTCTTGTGATAACATCTCTGTCATTATACGCCGTATATCTTATTACAACTTTTACCCCTGTCAGCTCATCCCTCAAGTAAAGCTCCAAGGTCTGTGCCTCGCTGTCGGACTCAACATATGTGGCAGGCAAGCCGTCTATCTTCGGTTTGCCGTCATATATGTTATATCCATCATAAAACAACTTTGAAACAGTGCTTCCGTCTTCATATTGTGCGTGGAATACAGGCGTTCTGTAATCTCCGCTTCCGTATGTAGGAAATTCAAGAGGCAAAGACGTCAATGAAGTTGCATTATCAAAATCCACAGAATTTACCGAAAATGCTTCTTCTGTGTAATATTTATACACAAAATCATACATATCAGCTATATTGTGTGTCTGACTTATTCTTTTTCCGTAATAGATATGTACAGGCAGTTTATTTTCATAAATTCCTATAACATAGCTTGTGTCAGGTGTTTGTAAGTTAAAAATTTTGTTTTTTTCGTCATAAATTATTGGCATTTTATCGCTCCGTTCTTCTTTATATTCAGACGTCTGCAAGACGTAAAATCAATTCGTGGTTATTATAACACAGCATACCGCAAAAATCAATAAATAAACTAAGAGTGTCATCAAAATTAAGACACTCTTAGTTTTATATGCAATTTGACATCATCTCTATGACAAAACAGGCTCCGGTTGATTGTTTTTTTCATTAGCCTCGATTGACCTTGCATTAACTTCTTCCGAACTCTTAAATGTGGGTACTACCTCTCTCAGAGCATCCCTTACCAAATTGTCATCATCTGTTTCGCAAGCCTTTTGCAGAATTTCCATCTTTTTATCAATTTCGTCCCTGCTCAAAGGCAAATCACGTTCAATAAAAATCAACTTATTATCGGTTTTATCGAGTTCCGCTGTTTTAACAAGGAGTTCTTCATAAAGCTTTTCGCCCGGTCTTAGTCCCGTTTCAATAATTTTAATTCCGTTGACACCGGACATACGAATCATACTTTCAGCCAAATCAAGAATTTTAACAGGCTGACCCATATCAAGAACAAAAAGCTCTCCGTTTTTCGCCATAGCACCGCTTTCCAAGACCAATTGGCTTGCCTCGGGAATAGTCATAAAATAACGTATAATTCTTTTGTCGGTTATGGTTATGGGACCGCCGTTTGCAATCTGCTTCTTAAACAGCGGAATAACCGAACCCGCAGAACCTAAGACATTTCCGAAACGAGTTGCACTATACTTCACCTTGCCGTAAATACTTGCGCTCTGAACAAGCATTTCGCACATACGCTTTGTTGCACCCATAACATTAGTCGGATTAACCGCTTTATCCGTAGATACCATCATAAAACGCTCTGCATTATATTGCTCACATAATTCAATTACATTTTTTGTTCCAAAAACGTTGTTGCAAACTGCCTCAACACAGTTATTTTCCATAAGCGGAACGTGCTTGTGAGCCGCGGCATTAATAACAATCTGCGGATGATATTTTTTAAACACACATTCGAGAGCTCTCTTGTTTGTAATAGAACAAATCTCTATATGTAAATTCAATCGACCTCCGTATAATATCCGCAACTCCTGCTGAACATCATATGCACCGTTTTCGTATATATCCAAAATGATAATCTGTTTTGGCTGCATTTTTGCCAACTGCCGGCAAAGCTCCGAACCAATAGAGCCTCCTCCGCCTGTTATCAATATAACTTTATCTTGATAATATTTGCTGGTACGTTCGTTTGCCACAACCAACTGCTTTCTAAACAGCAATTCCTCAACATCAAACTCTCTGAGATGTCGTTTTCCCTCTGTCGTATACATTGTCGGGTAATCATATACCTTAACCTTAAACCCTGCCTTTTTGTAATAATCATAGAGAGCCTTTTTGCTTTCCGCATCCATAGACGGAATAGCGAAAACAATTTCCTGCACCTCATATGCCTCAAGCATTTTTAGCGTTACCTTATCTTCCGAGAAAACAGGAATACCGTGGATTTCACGGCCTGTTTTTTCTTTTTTAATATCAATAAAGCATCTTGGGACATATGCAGATTCTTTATTGCTGATAAGCTCCTCAGCAAGGCTGACGCCCACACGTCCTGCACCAATAATTGCAATTTTGATTTTATGTATGTCTTTTACTTTATCTGTTTCCAGACCCGACATAATTTTAAGTGCAAAAGACGCGATTTTGCCTATTACATTGTCTTGACTTCCGCACTTATACGCATATCGGTATAGCATACGCATCGTCAATGCTCCTAACAAGTTCAACGTAAACAGTGACAAAGACCTGACAAACACATCCTTTTGAATAGGGAAAATTAAATCAATGCATAAATATATCAGAAAGGCAATAAAATCGGTGAATATCAATCTGATGTAACATTGTATTCCGCCATATCTCCAAACCTGTCCATATATATTTCCAACCAGACGGGCAGAAAAAATACAGGCAGCAGATATAACTATTTGTTGGATAATTCCAATTGAAGTTAAATTCTTTGCTCCCTCATATAGAATAAACAGGACAATAGCTATGGCAACATAAATTATAGCGTCATACAAAACAAGCATCCATCTTATGTTTCTTTTATTCCATATTGTTTTTTGTTTCTTGTTTTTTAAATCACTTTTATTGTCATCAAAAAGCATTTTTATACCTTCCTATGTTTTATAACTTCCTACAAATCGGATAGTTTAACACATCTATACACAAGTTATTATACCATATCAAAAGAAAATCCAAAGGATTTTCATTCCCAAGCAACGAAGCGGAGCTTGCTGATGCGGAGTGTTATGATAAAATGTTCTCCGAAACACAGAAATCTGCGATTTCGTTTTGTTTCGTGAGGTTATTATACCATACACAAATAAAATAGTCAATATTTTTACCGAAATTCAGCGCAAATTTTATACGATTTTTGTCGCATTTTCCATTTATTCTGCTCACAGTTTTTCCAACACTGTCAAAAAACACAAAACACGGCAATTCCCCACCGTGTTTTATACGCTTTTGAATACTGTTTACTGTCGCAATTATTCTTTTACTTTTTTATTTTTTTCTCTACTCAATTTTCTTGTCATAATCTGCCCAAAACCGCTTAAGCTCATCTTCGTACTTCTCTGTTTCTGTCCAATAGCTCATTGCGTGAGTTGCTCCCGGCACAACAAGCAGCCGTTTCGGAGCCGCACAAGCCTTGTAATTTTCATATGTCATTTCAATAGGCACAAACTTATCATCTGTTCCGTGAATAAACAGTACGGGAACTTTACATTTTTTCATAGCATCAATACAGGAATAATCCTTAAGACTCATCTGTATTTTCTTCCTGCACAAAATGTCAGCAATGTTTCCCTTCATTGCATATGACATATGCAAATTGTTATCCGCAACATACTTCCATATTTCATAGGGGTTTGTAAAACCGCAATCTCCTATAATTCCGCACACATTTGAGGGAAGCTCCAAACCGGCCGTCATTAAAACAGTGGTCGCCCCCATAGACACTCCCGCAAGGTAAATCGAAGTTTCTTCTCCGAATTTTTGATTTAACCATTTAACCCACTCAAAGCAATCATACCGCTCAATAAGCCCAAACCCCATATATTCTCCGCCGCTGTTATTCTGACCTCGTTGCTCTGCGTATAAAACGCTGCACTCGTTGTTGTGCAAAAACTCCGAAATCCCACCGAAGTCCTTTGCCCAAAAAGAACGCCAGCCGTGCATTGCTATAATTATCCGTTTAGCGTTTTTACAGCTATGCCAATGTGCCGTGAGCTTTTCGCCGTCAAAGCTTCTTATTTCAATTGTTTCAAGGTCGCTGTTTCTTAACACCTCTGTTGATTGATTTATTTTTTGTGTAAATTCATCATCTTTATCCTCACCTGTTATATTTACATTTGTCCTCTTCATCCTCTTTGGTATTTCGCGGTCGAGGGCAACCTTCACAAAATCATTTGTTACCGAATACACCATTCCTCCCGCTATCGCCGAGGCGGTAATCGCCGCCCCTGCACCAATTAAAATATTTCTTGTTTTCTTTTCCATATAAATAAATCTCCATTCCGCCGCCTTGCATCGGCACAAATATTAATCTTTTTTGTTGAACTTTGTTTAAATATTGATTTTATATTTAGTGTATGCTATAATCATATAAAAAATAATTGTGTAAGCGGAAATTCACGCAAGGAGTATTTAGTATGAGCTTATTCTTAACATTAGCTTTTTTGTTTTTTATAGGTTCCGTATCAGGCTGGGTGCTTGAACTGTTTTTCAGAAGGTTCATTTCCTCGGGCAATCCCGACAGAAAATGGATTAATCCCGGTTTTTGCACCGGTCCGTACCTGCCTTTATACGGAGTCGGACTTTGTATTCTGTATCTCATTGCAACGGCAGAACAACAGTTGTCATTTTCCTATGTATACCTGCAAAAAATCGCTTTATTTTTTATTATGGCAATTTGCCTTACTGCAGTTGAATATTTTGCCGGTATCATATGCATAAAAGTTGCAAAAGTCCGCCTATGGGATTACAGCAACGAGTGGGGGAATATACAGGGTATTATATGTCCTAAGTTTTCTTTTTTCTGGAGTCTGCTCGGTGCTGTTTACGGCTTTACCATTCATCCATACATCAACAATGCACTTGTTTGGTTTTCTAAAAACCTGGCATTTTCTTTTGTTATCGGAATGTTTTTCGGTATATTTATCATTGATGTTGCCCACTCCTTCCAGATTGTTGCAAAGCTGAAAAGGTATGCCGAAGAAAACGATGTTATCGTACGCTATGAAGCGATTAAAAACGATATCAGAAGCAGATATGAAAAATCCAAAGATAAATATCATTTTTTCAGACCCTTCCGCTCAGATATTCCTCTGTCGGAGCATTTGTTAAAACTACATAACTCATTTGAAAAAATAAAAAATAAAAATAAGTAATAAAAATATAAAGGGGAAAGCCTATGTTTACATTGTATAGTATTTTACAAATTGTAAAACCATTAATAAAAGCCGCTCTTATACTTCTTATCGGTCACTTTATTATTGTTTACATTATCAAACTGATAAATCGCGGCTTTGACCGAAGTAAGGTTGATAATTCACTTGCAGCTTTTCTGTCAAAAGTAATTAACATTGCTCTTCACGTATTGGTGGTACTTTCTGCACTGAACAGCCTTGGAATATCCACAGGTGGAATTATTGCCGCTTTCTCTGCTGCCGTTGTTGCTGTCGGCGTTGCCTTGAAGGATTCCCTGGGAAATGTGGCAGGAGGTATATTGCTGTTGATATCGCCTCGTTTTCACTCAGGTGATTATATTAAAACCGACACAGACGAGGGTACAGTCATAGATATCAATATGCTTCATACCACAATACGAACATTCGACAACAAACAGATAAGCATTCCCAACGGCACTCTGATTAACAGCCACATTACAAATTATTCTGTTGAAAAAACAAGAAGGGTGGACTTAACTTTTTCCATTCCTTATGAAACAGATGCGGAAACTGCAAAATCTATCATCCAAAACACAATTTTAAGCCACCCAAAAATTTTAACTCAGCCGTCAGAACCATTTGTACGTGTTATCAGTTACGAGGAAAGCTCCGTTAATATCATTACAAGGACCTGGTGTAACACAGAAGATTATTGGGACGTTTACTTTGATTTGAATGAGCAAATACGGGATGCGTTAAAAAAAGAAGGTATTGACATTCCGTATAACCAGCTTGATGTTCATATAAAATAATATTGATTTAGTCACCATCTGACACAAGGATGGTGATTTTTATATTCCATTGTAAAACGATAACCTCTAAATTGCAATATCAAATAGGACATTTTGAAAAAGAAAATCAGAGCAGTGATAATTAAAGATTTTACGAGGTAAATTGTTAATCCAATGTTCGACAA
>CADAVS010000056.1 GCA_902791425.1 uncultured Ruminococcus sp. | reverse complement strand
CCTTTTGGGGCTTGTTCTTTTATTGTAATGAGTTGAAAAGTCGAACTTCCGGCACGCGGAGCGTGAACGGGTGAACCGCCGAAGTGCCGCCGGTGGCGGAAGTAGCGAGGCGGTGAAGCGCAGTGCTCGGATTATATCGAGCGAAAGCGAAGATAGAATCCGCAAAGCACAAGAGGGCGGAGCCATTCGAGTCTGTCTGCTGTTTGTTGCTATAAGTAATATTATATACATCAATTAACACTTATTTACATCTATTTCGCCGTCATTGACGACGTCAGCGAAATGAAAATATCTGCAATTATATATTTCTTAATCTATTTATATAGGTTTTTTATGATTACAGAAATGGTTCTGTTGAAGTCATCTTTGTAGTATAGCAATGACAAAAAGAAAAGATATATCCTATCGGTTGAATGGGGCAAGGGCAAGAAATGAAAATACATCAAAAAGTTAAATAAATGAAACAGAAGTATTGTAAAATTTATTAATCACAAGATAAATTTAATAATTATATCACTCCCTAAAAATATTATTCGAGGGTGTAAAATAAAGCGGTATAAGTTTATCTTTCAAAACTCACATACTTTATTTACACCCTCGAATCCACAGCAAGCAGCCTCCTATAATCACAATAATGATTTTCCAAATTTTTTAATTATTCGTAAAAACCTAACTTATATAGAATTCAAAGTGAATATCCTTTTCTGCCAATCTGTATTTCTCCATAAGCTCGGGTCCGCAGGAAGCGGATCCGATACCGGAATTTTTATAGTCAATTCTTATAACCGTTGAGTTTGACTTTCTAAGTTCATCCTGATGTGTTGCTTTAAATAGCATCAAAGGTGTGTAGCAAGATACATTTATCTCCATATTCTCCGCCTCAAAGGTAAGACCGTTCTCCATTTGAAGAAGCCTTGTTTTGATATGATTTCCATGTTCCTGCGGCATAATGTAATTTACATACTCGCTTTGTGCATCACTGTTATAAAAATCAATCATAGATGCATGATTCATATCGCAATAGCTTTCATAGGGTCCCATACCGTAGTATCTGAATGCACTTTTCTCCTTAGGAACTTTAAACTCAAAGCCAAGTCTGGGAAGCCAATCACATCTTTCCTTAACTTTTCCGCACAGTTCTACCTTAATTGTTCCATTAGAAAAAACGGTATACTTTGTATTAAATCTAAAATATGGAGTTCTTGATACACCTGAAAGGCTTCCTTCCACGCTTACACTTGCACCGCAAAGAGCAACTGAATACACCTTGTCAAACTGTCTGTCAAGGTTTTCTCCCTCCCAGACATTAAACCAATACCACATAGATTTAATTCGTCTTTCGTTATCAATGGGTGCACGCATTGTTGTTATTCTTATAGGCTCGCTTAATTGTTCTTCTCCATCTTTAACAAGGCTTACAAAGTTTCCGAGCATTTTTGAGAATATATACTTAAAGTTTTCACCATAGAAGATTATCTCATTCTCTCTTTCTTCCACCTGCGCTTCTTTTGTACATTTAATTTCTCCGATGGGCTTTATGGGAATTTCAAGTTGTTTCTGTGCAACGCAGTACCCCTCATTATCATAAAGGAAACAATGCACATATGCACCAAGCTTACACTCTGATGGCAATGTTATTTTAATTTTTGTGGTATTCTTAGGCAAAACATCTAAAACAAGTCTTTTTTCTTCAAGTATTTCACCGTCAACCTTTACCTGATAATGAAATTTATATTCACAAAGATTTGTAAAGTCATATCTGTTAAGAACTGTTATTTCATCATCCGAAAGTGTGCAATCCATTCCCTGATATGCTGCTTTTACTTCAAGGGAACCGGCTTTAAGGCTTCTGTCATGAAATACCATTCCATCGGCACAGAAATTAAGGTCGTGAGTAAGCTCTTTGGAAAAATCCCCACCATATTTCGGAACACCATCGACAAGTACTGTATGGTCTGACCATTCCCATATGCATCCGCCAATAAGCTTTTTGTATTTATATATCAAATCCCAATAGTCACATACATCTCCGGGACCATTACCCATAGCATGAGAATACTCACACAAAAAATAAGGCATTTTAAGATTGGGGTCTTGTGCTCCTTCCTCCATTCTGGAACAAGGCTGATACATTAATGAAAATATATCCACTTTGTCCAAAAAATATGAAAGATTCTCGACTACAGAAGCTCTTGAAGCGTCCTCGCAATGGACAAGACGCTTTTTGTCATTTTGGCGAATAAAATCTATCATTGCAAAATGGTTTTCGCCGCAACCACTTTCGTTTCCTGTTGACCACGAAAATACGGAGCAGTGGTTTTTATCTCTGTTATACGCTCTTTCCATTCTTTCAACAAATGATTTTTTCCACTGGGGAAGTTGACAAATCCAATCCTCGGGATTTTCAATAAAATCATAACGATTCAATTCTTTTTCACGAAGAATTATACCGCTGTCTTCAAGATCCGTTTCAAGCATAACATAAAATCCAAGTTCGTCGCACATATTTAGGAACTTGGGTGTGGGTGGATAATGAGAGGTGCGAACTGTGTTTATATTTAGCTTTTTCATCAAAAGAAGGTCTTTTTTAATCTCATCCTCTGTCATTGTCCAACCGTTTACGGGATGTGTGTCATGATGATTTACACCTTTAAGCTTAACCTCTGTGCCGTTTACCAAAAATTCATAGTCCTTGCCTATCGAATATGTAACAAAGCCGATTTTCTGCCGTATAACTTCATCCTTATATTCAAACAAAAGCTCATAAAGATATGGTTTTTCCGCATTCCATTTTATAGGATTTTCAACCGAGAAGCTTGTATTGCCACTTGCAAATTTTTCATCAAGCTTTTTCCTCTCTCCGTCAAAAAGCGAAATTTTTGCCTCGCCCTCAAAAAGAACATTTATAGTGTTCTCCTCTGTTTCTATTTTTATATCCCTGATATGGCCTTTTGGTCTTGAAAGAACATACACATCTCTGAAAATACCGTTAAACCTTAAAAAGTCCTGATCCTCAAGATAACTTCCCGAACACCACTTACGAACCTTTGCCGTAACGGTGTTTTCCCCATTTTTAACATACTTGGATATGTCGAATTCCGCTTGAAGATGGCTTCCCTGAGAATAACCGACATACTTGTCGTTTATGTATAACTCAAGACAGCTTGAAACACCCTCAAAGACAATGTATGTACTGCGAGAATCATCTTCTATCAAAAACTTTCGTTTGTACACCCCCATCGGATTTTTGTCGGGAACATATGGAGGATCGCATGGAAAAGGGTAGGCAGCATTTGTATAGTTGGGATTTTCATAGCCGCGTACCTGCCAACACGATGGGACATCTATCTTATCCCAGTTTTCAGGATTTTTCTCCTCTTCGTAATCGCACTCATAAAATTTGAAATCCCACATCCCGTTAAGATCTGTGTATCCGCTTTCCGGGATGTAGTATGCACGCTGTTTTTCACGGTTTTCGCTTATTTTTGTTAAATCTTCGTATTTTCTCATATTTTTATCCTCTTTCTTTAAAGCAGCCTTAGACATTTTTTTATTGACGCTTCTAATCATATATGTTATTATGATATATAATACTGAGTTTTTCAATAGAAATATATTCTATACTATATAATTATATTATACAAAGGAGTATGCAATGAAAATCCGAATGTACGAAAAAGGCGACCTTGATTTCTTCCCTTTTTATGCGTATACCTCTAATTTTAACGCTCCTCAGCCAAAAATCTCTCGCTTTAGCGGATATGAAATGACTCAGATTTTTTTAGTGAATTCAGGCAGCGGTATACTCGACATTATGGGGAAAAGCTATTCTTTGGACAAAAATGACTTTTTTTATATTGACAAAGATGTTCCACACGAATACTATGGAAGCGGAGATGATTTTAAGACAAGCTATCTTTCATTTATTAGCAGTAGCTTTGAGAGTGTAAAAAAATACTATGGTCTTAAAGAATACGGGGTATATAAAAATAAAAACAGAGGCTCCTTTGAAGCATCTGTTAAAAACTTGTTTGAGGTTTTTGATAACACTCGTGAAATTTCGACTCTTTGCTCTCTTACTTTTTCAACAATAATTTCTTTCTTTGACGAGGCCTGCAAAAAAGAATATGAGCCTATTGAAATCGTTTACAAGCATCTTGAAGCGAACTATTCAAAAATGCTTACACTTGATGATATTCTCTTAGTATATCCATATTCCAAAGCAAAGCTTTGCCGGGATTTTAAAGAAAAATATTCTATGACTATATTTGAAGCACTAACCGCCATAAGGCTTCGTCATGCAAAAGAGCTTATAACCAATTTCCCGCATATCAGTCTTAATGTTATTGCGTCTTCATGCGGATTTAATGATGTGAGCTACTTTTGCAAAATGTATAAGCGTAAATATAATTCAACACCTAAAATGCAAATCCTCTAAAATCAATTTACAAAACGACAAAAGCAGCCTTTAATTATTGCATATATCCGACGGTATCTTACTACTCCATAGCAACCATTCTGATCCCGTCAGAATAAAGACGGGATCTGTATTGTCCACAAAATATGGCTTTTGCAGACAAAATAGTGGCATAAGCTCACTTTGCTTCATTCCGGTTGCTTCAAGAATTTTGGAGTTATCCATAACTCTGTTAAGCTTTTCGTTAAAGGCATATGCACTGCATATTTAATTGTATTAAAATTAATCGTCAGTACCATAAAAGAACAAGTCCTTTTTGGGCTTGTTCTTTTTATGCTCTCTTGACTTATTCTCTATGCGTATGGCATTGTATGGCACTTTTTTGCGTGTAAAATAAAAATATAAAATAAATTATTTAAAACAAGAAAGGAATGGTACTATGCCAAACTTCACAACACCAATACCGCCAAAATTGAGCGGTGACACCAAAGCGGACATAACCGCTCTTAAGAGATGGGGAACTGCACTTATAGATGAATTGACCTACATATTCAACCATCTTGACAGCGGAAATGTCATCGAAGCAGCATCGGTCAAAGCCGAAAACATAACAACAGAAAATGCCAAAATCAGCAACGCACAAATCGGCGCATTGGCAGCAGATAAACTGGTCTGCGGAACTGTTGACACAAGCAATGTAAAAGTTGCCGACAACGACGGAACGCTGTCTATCAAAGGTTCTAAAATATCAATCAGCGACTTAAACCAAGAACGTTTCCGTGCTTCATACAACGTAAACACAGACAAGTTCACCTTTGAGTTATACAATGACTTTGGCGAGCCGACTGTCAGTATTAACAGCGATGGCAACGCTGTATTTAAAGGGCTTATGGAAAGCTCCGAGGTCTTTTCCTCTACCATAATCGGAACAGATATGGACTCATACAACAACATAGACGGAGGTGTCTTTGCCAACATTGACAAAACAGGAATAAAAGTTATGCAAGATAAGAACGGCACTCGTTATCAAAAATTGGGAATGGCTGTTGCAAATGACGGAACCGCTTATATGATTCTCGGTGCAGGCAACGGCAGTGGCAAAAAAATTATTAACGGCGTAGAGTACACAAACGGTTCATTTAAAATCGAGAAAAACGAAAGCTATGCCAATATGGGACTTGTGGGCTACAGTCCCTTCATAACCTTTTGGGAGGATAATGGACAGTTGTGGCTTACAGGCTCTAAGGTTATGATAAACGGCTATGATATAATGGCTGAAATTAACTCTATTAAAAATACATTATCGCAATTAACTGAATAGGGGGAATAATAATATGCTTACTACTTCTTACAACGGAAAAATAAAGCCTGAGTTTTTTTCAAAAATAACAGAATGTTTTACCTTATACAAAGAACACAAACAAGAGTTTGACCGAAGGATTATCGACAACAATCGTTGGTTTAAATCGAGATACAACTCAAACAAAATTGAAATTGACGAGCCCACAACTCCATATTTATTCAATGTAATCGCCAACAAGCACGCCGATGCAATGGACAATTATCCGGAGCCAAACATACTTGAGCGTGAAGAAAATGACCGAGAAACAGCCGAAACCTTTACGAAAATACTTCCGCTTCAGTTAGACTTGTGCGACTTTAAAAGGACCTACAACCGTGCTTGGTGGTACAAGCTTAAAAACGGTGCTGCTTGCTATGGAGTATTTTATAATCCTAAGTTGTGCGGCAACAGAGGTGACATTGACATTAAAAAAATTGATTTGTTAAACCTTTTCTGGGAACCGGGAATAACGGATATTCAAGACAGCAAATTCCTGTTTGTTACCGCTCTGTGTGACAATGATTCGCTGAAAGAGAAGTATCCGCAATACGCTGACAGGTTCACCGGTGACAACGCATTAGACGCACAAGTATATGACGATATTGACGGCGAGAGAAAGAATGACATTCTAAAGGACAAAACACTGATAATTGATTGCTACTACAAAAAGCAACGAGGCAACCATTCGACTGTCGAATTAATCAAGTTCTTTGACAACATTATATTAGACGCCTCTGAAGACAGAGGCAACAACGGACTTTACGACCACGGCAAATATCCCTTTGTAATGGATGTTCTTTATCCCGACGAAGACAGTCCTGTTGGCTTCGGTCTTGTGGATATTATAAAAAACCCACAGATGTACATAGACAAGCTCGATGCAATAATAAGCAAAAATGCCATGATTTCGGGCAAGACACGTTTTATGATAAAGGACAACGGCGGTCTTAACGAATACGAGCTGACCGACCTTTCAAAAGATATTATTCACGTTGCCGGCTCAGTCAATGACGAAAATGTGCGGGAGCTTCAGACAAAGCCCCTCCACTCATTCATCATTCAACACAGGCAGAATAAAATTGACGAACTTAAAGAAGTATCGGGAAATATGGACTTTCAGCAAGGAAACGTTACAGGTGGCGTAACCGCATACTCCGCCATTGTGGCTCTGCAACAGGCAGGGGAAAAGCTGTCGCGTGATATGATTTCAGAGGGGTATGATGCCTTCCGCAATATAGTCTGCCTATGTATCGAACTGATACGGCAGTTCTACGACGAGCCGCGTTCATATCGCATTGCAGGCAATGACGGAAACAGCGAATACATACTTTTTTCCAACGAGAACATAAAGGGCAACAGCAACAGACTGCCGGCTGAATTTGACATAGTTGTAACGGCTGAAAAAAATAATCCGTACAACAGGATTGCCCAAAATCAAACTATTACGGATTTATGGAAAATGGGTCTTTTCCGCAGGGATACCATTCAGGAATCTATACTCATCCTCGAAAGTATGCACCTTGACGGAAAGGAAAAGCTTATTGAAGGCCTGAGAAAAATTGCATCAGAGCAATACTCGCCCGATAACACGCAGATCGTCTGACTCCGCTACGTGTATCGGTGAATACTTTGCGTTATATGAACACAAATATGCATCTCCGCCTCTGTATTCCAGCTTCTTGCAATATGCCTCGCCATTTAAAACAAATATACCTGTTTGGTCCCCCAAAATCTGCGGCTGAAATTTGATATAAACAATTTCTCCGTCTTTGATAATCGGTTCCATACTGTCACCCGAAATCCTGATGCCGGCATCAGCACCCTCAGGCACATCCAACTCAAGCTCCTCGTACTCGCTCTCGCCTAAATAGTTTCCCAACCCCGCTGCTGCCGGCTGAAGATATACAGGTATTGTTCGCTTTTGGGTAATCTGTTGCATACGCATATTGCTGTACTCAAAATCAAGACAATTATACACTGCCGCTCTGCCTCTGTCGGTTAAATCAGCAAGCTTATTTAACATTCTGCTGTCTAAGACACGACGTTTGCTATATATTCCGTCAGACATAAAATAGTCCGTTATATTATCAATCTCATACTTTATACACAGCTGCAAAAAGACGTTAATCGGCGGTTCTGACTTTCCCGTTTCCCAAGAACTGAATGTGGATTGTCTGACTCCCAACCATTCACATACATCCTTTTGGGAAAGTCCTGCCGCCTTTCTCGCGTCCTGCAATTTTTTACATATAATCTCGTTAGCCATATAATCACCTCTATTGTATAATAACAATTTTACAGTTATTTGTCAATATAAATATCAATTTTTTTGATAATTTCCTCTTGACAAACGAGATATTTGATATATAATTATAAATATATTAAATATTTCGTTATTATTCGGAAATTTATTATAACTGCGAAAGGGGGTTGAAACGTGACGCATCCCGAAATAATAACGATGGAAAAAACGGGTATTCCATATTCAGCAGATGAAAAGATAAAAATAGGAGAATGTCTGTACTGCGAATCAAACATATACGAAAGCTCTGACACAGTAGAGAGTACAGATGGTATGTTTTGCGATATTGACTGCTGTCACGAATACTATGAAATACGAAAAAGATAAGGGTTTTAAATAAAAATTACGAAAGGAAAATCAAAATGAAGTTTAACAATACAAATGAAGTGAGAAAATGGCTGCGTAACATTCCTTTTTTAAAAAGGGAAATAGAACTGAAAATTAAATTTTACAAGGAACTGCAAAACGACTTTGACACATCACCCTCCTTTTACGAGACATCTGAATATTATAAATCTCAGATAGAAGAACTGCAAAACAATATGAAACAGCTTATGGAGGATGTAGACAAGCTGTTCAGCATTTTAGACGATAACGAAAGAGCGGTTATGACCGCACGATACATAAACTTAATTCGATGGGATTATATTGAGTTTCAAGTGTTTTACAGCAGACGTCAGGCAATCAGGGTTCACGATAAGGCTCTGTTAAAGCTGGTGGGACAAACTGTTTCTTAAAAGGAGGCAACAAAGTGAGTAATGATTACAACGAGCTTTCCAAGGAGGCTCACAAAAAGATAAACGAGCTTTTAAACTGTGGCAATGAGCGTGTTGAGCTTGCCGCCGCAAAGGAATTATTGTCAGCGTACTCAAAAGAATCAGGCTCCGATGATGCAGATATTCATTTGGAGGTTACCATAAAGGTTATATAGAACGTAAATGAACGACGCTTATATCGGCTATCACTGAACGGGACGATGTGGGCATCGTCCCCTACACATTCGGCAGGAGCAAGCCCCTGCCCTGCAATTATGCAATGATGCATATGATTCAAAATAATTTTTTTATTGCAGTACGATGTAGGCATCAACCTACAAATATACTATTTAATACGGAGAATACAATGAAGACAGAAAAAATATACTTAGAACTTACAAAAACCCAAAAAGAATTTATAGATGCAACGGCTGATGAAGTACTTTTCGGAGGTGCCGCAGGCGGCGGTAAATCTTACGGACAGTTAGTTGACGCATTGCTGTATGCCCTTAAATATCCCGAAAGCCGTCAGCTTATTCTCAGAAAGACATATCCTGAGCTTGAACACTCGTTGATATTGGTATCTCTTAAATTCTATCCCAAATCAATCTGCAAATATTCATCAACATCACGCAAGTGGCATTTTATAAACGGTTCTGTAATTGAGTTTGGCTACTGTGCCGCAAGGACAGATGTTATACGATACCAGGGTGCCGAATATGATGTTGTCAGATTTGATGAACTAACACATTTTTCCGAGGAGCAATACACCTATCTTATTTCCCGTGTAAGAGGTGTTAACCCGTATCCCAAAATGGTCAAGTCCAGCACAAATCCCGGCGGCATAGGACACAATTGGGTTAAGCAACGTTTTATAGACGGCTATGAACCTAACAAAATACACACAGACAGCCAAAGCGGTGCCAAACGTCTTTTTATCCCCTCATTTGTTCAAGACAACGTATTTTTAATGAATGCAGATGCGGACTACATAAACAGACTGATGCAGTTGCCCGAAAACGAACGTAAGGCTCTGCTTTATGGCGAATGGGATATTTTTGACGGACAGGTATTCACCGAATGGAAAAACTCGTCATTGGGTTCAAGAACAAGGCAATGGTCACACGTTATCGAGCCCTTTGATATTCCAAAGGAATGGCGACGCTACCGTACCTTTGACTTTGGATATTCCAAGCCCTTTGCTGTATCCTGGTATGCGGTAGACCACGACGGCAGAGCATATAACTATCGCGAGTTGTACGGCTGCACAGGCACACCTGATGTAGGTGTTAAATGGACTGCCCAAAAAATAGCTGACGAGATACGCTCAATAGAAGAAAACGAGATATCCAATCAACCCATAATAGGTATTGCTGACCCTGCAATCTGGAACAGCACAGGCTCTGTTGACGGCAGTATAGCTGATATGATGGAAAAGAGAGGTGTTTATTTTGAAAAGGGAAATCACGACAGATTAGCCGGTAAAATGCAGGTTCATTACAGGCTTGCATTTGATGATGACGGCTTGCCTATGATTTACTTCTTTAACACTTGCAAGAACATGATCCGCACTCTTCCTCAGCTAAGATACGACCCTGTCCGTCCGGAAGATGTTGATACAGGTCAGGAGGACCACTTATACGACGCCTTGAAATACTTTCTGATGTCTAATCCAATCGCTGTCCGCGAGAATAAAACAGAAAAACCTAAGGAATTTAATCCGTTAAGCACAGATAAGATTGCCGCATATCCGAGATTTATAGTATAGAAAACTCTCGACATATTTATTTTAATGGTGTATAATATAGTCAAGTGAGGAGATTACTATGAAAATTTTGGTTATCGAGGACGATTTGAATATTGCCGAGCTTGAGAATGATTTTTTGCATATTGACGGCTATGAGTGTGATATTGCCATAACCGGAAATCAAGGTCTTGAAATGGCACTTAAGAACGACTATGCCCTGATTTTGCTTGATATAAATCTGCCCGGTTGCGATGGGTTTACAATTTGCAAAGAAGTCAGGAAGTCAAAGGACATCCCCATAATCTTTGTATCTGCCAAAACGGATGACATAGACAAGATTAGGGGATTGCGTTTAGGTGCTGACGACTATGTAACTAAGCCATTTTCCCCGCCTGAGCTGATGGCAAGGGTAAAGGCTCACATCAGCAGATATGAAAAGTTGATTGCAAAAACACCAATAAAAAAATCAGATATCATTACAATGCGTGGACTTAAGATAGATAAAAACGCCCGACGTATTTATGTTGACGGCAAAGAGGTTTCTATGCCTGTCAAAGAATTTGAGCTTCTTTTGTTCCTCGCCGAAAATCCAAACATTGTTTTCAGCAAAGAACGTCTTTTTGACAGAATATGGGGCATTGACTCAATGGGAGACGTATCCACCGTGACCGTTCATATTCAGCGTATCAGAGAAAAAATAGATAAAAATCATTTAAATATCAAACATATAGAAACCGTATGGGGTGCCGGTTACAGATTTCGCCTTTAAAGAATGCTTATAATAAAAAATAAGCATTCTTTTTTTACAAAATTATTACTCAATGTAATATTATTGTAAACCAATCTTAACATAACAAAACCCTATTTTTCCTTATAAAATCGTTACCTGTGGATAACTCTTAAAAAGCCGCATATTTTCCTGTTTTTTCCATTAGTTGCCTGTGGAAAATGTGTATAAGTCTGTGAATAACTATAAAATCGTCAAATATTAAGTGGATAAAAAAATTTTAAATTTTAAAAATTTGTTTCTAATATTACAATTATGTTACAATTTGGTTTACATAATTCGTAAAAAATTTTCTTGACTTTTTGTCGTTTAATGTTCTCACTGACAGAGTGATGTTATTATATAATAAACCCCAAAAGCCACTTAGGGTGATAGTATAAAACCGAACCGTGATTTTGAAAGGTAAATTTATGTTTTATCTGTGTTAAAATACTCGGCAATCCGTCAGGATTACCTCCGCTTTTGCCTTGATAAACCAAAAATTTCCTCTTTCAAAATTCTCCGACCAAAAACATAGTAATT
>CADAVS010000055.1 GCA_902791425.1 uncultured Ruminococcus sp. | reverse complement strand
TGTATAAGATTTATACCAATAACCATTCCAAGAATCTACATTAACACTTGCACCGTTTACTGTAACAGATACAGAATAGTTGTCATCAGTAGCTTTGCCACTTAATTTAAAATCTTTATCTGTAACAGTCTGATTGCTTTGATTTAAAGTTAATGTAGGTGCACCGATTTCATATTTTGCAGTTAGGTTTAGAACTTTAGTTTTACCGCCTCGTTTTCCTTCAACAACAAAATCTTTGGTGCCTTCTTCTTCAAATTTGTATACATAATTGCCCTCGTACTCATCATAATAGTTACTGCTCATTTTTACGGCTTCACCATTTACTGTAACAGCAGTACCTTCCTCGGCAACAATGTTTATTGTGGCAGTTTTTCCATCCTCGCTGTAAATAACATTCGCAGACATTTCTAATTCAGCATTGATGTTTGTAACTGCCTGTTTTGTGGCACGATTTAGCAATACTACGGTTTCTGCACGTGTAATGCCCTGTGTAGGACCGAAAGTACCTTCGGGGTAACCGCTTATTAATCTCTTTTCACAGGCAAGGCTGACATAAGGTAATAAATTCGGAGAAATAGAATTTCCATCTTTAAATTTCCAAGCTGCATAGTTTTTATCGGAAGCATCGCTATCCGTAAAGCCCATCATACGAACTAATGCAACTGCAATATCCTCTCTTGTTGCGTATTCTTCCGGATGGAATGAGGGACGACCACCGAAAGGATTTGCGTAACCTGTTAAAAAATCTCTACATACTTCAACATAAGGATAAGACCAACGGTCTTCTGTGACATCTGCAAATGTGGGTGTTGCAGGGGTTTCAAGTGGTTGCCTGAATGTTGAAACAAGTAATTTGCAAAATTCTTCTCTTGTAACGCCTGCCTCCGGTTGGAATGTTCCATCTGTATAACCATTGACTATACCTTGCCGTGTAAAGTAGTCAATTTGATCTTTTGCCCAATAGTTATTCGGGACATCAATGAATACAACAGTGTTGCCATCGCCAATTATTTGACTTACATTGTCTGCCGGCGGGGCAACATTTTCTTCATATTCATAGGTTGCAAAAGCTGTTGTGCTTAATGATAACAGAGCACATAATGTTGTTATCATTACAAGATACTTCTTTACCTTCATAAATAAAACCTCCGTATAATCTGTCATGAATTACGATCGGATAGCAGTATGGTTTGTTTGTAATACCACTGCTAAAGGATGTATTCTATGACAGTTTTTATTATCTGCAATTATATCATAATTTTTCCAAAAGTCAATTCTAATTATTGTATTGTTAGTGTTAAATTACAGATAAACTGTGCCTAATGAATTATTGACATATAATATGAATTGTGCTATTATGAAAATGGTTTACAACATATGTTGTTTAATGACATTTTATTAGAATTTCAAATAAAAAGCGAGGAAATTATTATGAGAGTAGTAGTTATTGGCGGTGTTGCGGCAGGTACAAAGGCTGCGGCAAAAATTAAACGTGAGGACCGTTCGGTACAGGTTGATATTTACACAAAGAGCAGTGATATTTCATATGCCGGTTGCGGTTTGCCCTATTATGTGGGTGGTGATATAGCAACACGTGACGAGCTTATCGTAAACACTCCCGAAAAATTTGCCTCGCTGACAGGTGCGTCGGTTCACATCGGTCAGGAGGCAACGGAGGTTGACTCAAAAGCAAAAACGGTTGTTTTTAAAAATGCGTTTGACGGCACCCAAAAGGCGGTTGAATACGATAAATTGATAATTGCAAGCGGTGCTTCTCCGATTATACCCAATATAGATGGAGTAAAGCTTGAAGGTGTATTTGCGGTACGCACACCTGATGACGCAATTGCAATGCGTGATTATATTGAAAAGAATAATTGCAAAAAGGCGGTTGTTGTGGGTGCAGGTTTTATCGGTATGGAAATGGCTGAAAATCTTATGGCACAAAATTTGTCGGTAACAGTTGTTGATATGGAACATCAGATACTTCCCAACATTCTTGACCCTGAAATTGCAGGATATGCTGCGAGAAATCTTCGTAAGCTGGGTATGAAAATTATGACGGGAACAACTGTTTCTGCCATAAAGGGCGATAACTCAGTAACGGGAGTTTTGACAAGCTCGGGCGAACTTCAGACAGATATTGTTGTGTTGAGCATAGGTATCCGGCCTTCAACCGATTTCGTGGCAAATACGGGAATTGAGATGATTAAAGGTGCCATTGTTGTTGACGAATATCAAAAGTCAAGCATTGACGATATATATGCGGCGGGGGACTGTGCAATTGTTAAAAATCGCATAACAGGTGAGCCTCAATGGTCTGCTATGGGTTCAACTGCAAATATTACAGCACGCTGCCTTGCAAAGACCCTTACGGGAACAAAAACGTCGTACGGCGGTTGTCTTGGAACAGGTGTTGTCAAGCTGTCACAAGGCTTAAGTGCAGGACGTACGGGACTTTCCGAAGAACAGGCAATACAGGCAGGCTATGATGTTGAAACCGTTGTATGTGTTAGTGATGACAAGGCACACTACTATCCTGACTCTTCTGTGTTTGTAACAAAGCTTATTGCGGATAAAAATACCGAAAAGCTATTAGGTATGCAGGTTATCGGCGGTGGAGCGGTTGACAAAATGACTGATATTGCAGTTGTGGGAATTTCTGCAGGACTTAAGGTTGGTGATTTTGATACAATGGATTTGGCGTATGCACCGCCGTTTTCTACTGCAATTCACCCATTTGTTCAGGCTTGCTATGTGCTTCAGAATAAGATGAGCGGAGCCTTTGAAACATTTACGCCTGCTGAATACCTTGCAGGAAAAGCAAAGGGCTATCGTGTTATTGACGTTCAGCCTGTGGCTAAAATCTTTGGTGCAACCTGGGTTAACTTAGGTCAGGTTAACGGTGAGATTGATGGTATAGGCAAGGATGAAAAACTGCTTTTGGTATGCACAAGGGGTAAGAGAGGTTACTTCCTCCAGAATCGTTTGAAGCACTATGGTTACACCAATACAAAGGTTTTGGAGGGCGGTGAGTTCTTCAATATTGTAAAGGTTGAAAACCCTGTGGGAGCTTTATCTCCTGCGGAAATAAAGAGAGTTAAAGGTCTTGGCTGTCTTCAGGACAAGCGTTACGGAGATGTGTTTAATGTCAGAGTAATCACCAAAAACGGAAAGATTACTGCGGCGGAACAACATATTATTGCACAGGCGGCTGAAAAGTTCGGAAGTGGTGAGGTTACTATGACATCACGACTCACCTTGGAAATTCAGGGTGTCCATTATTCAAATATTGAAGATGCTATTGCTTACCTTAACGAAAACGGATTGATTACAGGCGGTACGGGTTCTCTTGTACGCCCCGTTGTTTCTTGTAAGGGTACAACCTGCCAATACGGACTTATTGACACATTTGGACTGAGTGAAAAAATACACGATAGATTTTATCTCGGTTACCACGATGTTACACTGCCTCATAAGTTCAAAATAGCAGTCGGAGGATGTCCTAATAACTGTGTAAAACCTGACCTCAACGACTTGGGAATTGTAGGTCAGCGTGTACCGCTTTTAGATATTGAAAAGTGCAGAGGCTGTAAAAAGTGTCAGGTTGAGAACAACTGTCCGATAAAAGCCGCAAGACTTGAAAACGGCAAAATTGTAATAGATTCTGATTGCAACAACTGCGGACGCTGTAAGGATAAATGTCCCTTTGGTGCTATTCCTGAATACACCAACGGATACAAGGTATATATCGGCGGTAGGTGGGGCAAAAAGTATGCAAACGGCAGACCCCTTGAGAAGGTATTTACATCAGAGGAAGAGGTTATGAATCTTATCGAAAGTGCAATTCTGTTCTTCCGCGACGAGGGTATATCAGGTGAACGTTTTGCGGATACAATTAAGCGTTTGGGCTTTGAATATGTACAGGATAAGCTGTTGAATAATAAAATTGATAAGACTGCCATTCTCGACAAAACGGTAAAAGGCGGTGCAACATGCTAAACAAGACGATTAAACGCTTGTCTGCCATTGTTATGGCTGCGATGCTTTTAACTTTTTGCGGATGTACTTCAAATAGTCAGAACGATATTACAACGGCTGAAAATGATGATACGATAACCTTTACCGATGATTTGGAAAGGGAGGTTTCTGTAAGCAAAAGTCCGCAAAATGTTGCGGCACTTATCGGAAGCTTTGCAGATGTGTGGATTCTTGCAGGCGGCAGTATATGTGCCGCACCTGAGGATGCGTGGAGTGACTTTGGACTTGAGCTTGGCGATGCGGTAAACCTCGGCGGAGCACATTCTCCGTCATTGGAACAGTTGCTTTCGGCAGACCCTGATTTTGTTATAGCAAGTGCATCTACTGCGGCTGATGTGGATATGAAGGATGTTCTTGAAAACGCAGGAATAGCCGTTGCATATTTTGACGTTGATTGCTTTGAAGATTATCTTAATATGCTGAATATTTGTACGGATATAACGGGCAGAAAAGATTTATACGAACAAAACGGCTTAAACATTCAAAAGAAGATTGATGAAATAAAGCAAGATATGAAAAATATAGCTGTTCCCGAAGAACAGAGAACCGTTCTTATGCTGAGAGCCGCTTCGGGCTTTGTTAAGGCAAAGGGCAGTAAGGGGACAATCTTAGGTGAGATGTTATCTGATATGGGGTGTATTAATATTGCGGACAGCGACAAAAGCCTCCTTGAAAATTTAAGTATAGAGGGTATCATAAATGCTAATCCGTATCATATTTTTGTTGTAACAATGGGTGATGATACTGAGGCGGCAAAGGGAAGTCTGTCCAGAATGATGGAAGAAAACCCTGCTTGGAATGACCTTGATGCAGTCAAAGAAAACAGAATGCATTTTATGGATAAAAAGCTGTTTAATCTGAAACCGAATGCACGATGGGCGGATGCGTATGAACAACTTTATGGAATCTTGCAAAAATAAAAAAATAGTATTATTATATGCTGCTGCAATTACATTTTTAATAGTATCATTTTTTCTTGGAATTATGTTGGGGAGCACTTATGTTTCATTTACGGATATATGGGGTGCAATTTTAAATCACAATGGTACAGGCAGTGGTGCACGCATATTTTGGTATGTAAGATTACCGAGGATATGTGCCTGTCTTGTCTGTGGCGGGGCGCTTTCGGTATCGGGTGCGGTGATACAAGGGGTGCTTGCGAACAGACTTGCATCGCCGAGCATATTGGGTGTAAATTCAGGGGCGGGGCTTGCAGTTATATTATGCACAGCCTTTGAAGTCTATGGAGGCTGGCAGCTCTCTGCGTTTTCGTTCTTGGGGGCATTTGCTGCTGTTATGCTTGTCAGTATATGCTCACGAAAGTTAGGAGCGTCACGCGGTACGGTAATTTTACTCGGTGTTGCCCTTAACAGCTTGCTGAATGCTGTTTCGGATACTGTGATTACATTTAACCCCGAAGTTGGCTTTATGAGCAGTAATTTTAAGATAGGTGATTTTTCTGCGGTTACGTATAATAAGTTAATTCCTGCGGCAGTTGTTGTAATAGTGACAATTGTTGTTTTGTTTACACTGACTAACGAGCTTGATGTTCTTACTCTCGGAGATGATAATGCCAAAGGTCTTGGAATGAATACAGGTTTTATGCGAACGCTGTTTTTGTTGTTTGCCGCTCTTCTTGCAGGTTGTGCGGTAAGCCTTGCAGGGTTGCTTTCCTTTGTGGGATTGATAGTGCCGCATATAGTAAGGCGAATTTCAGGTAATAAAGCCTCACACCTTTTGCCGTTGTGCGCTATATTCGGTGCGGCGTTTGTAGCCCTGTGCGACACAATATCCAGAACTGTTTTTTCGCCCTATGAAATACCTGTAGGTATTATTATGGCGTTCCTTGGGGCACCTTTCTTTATATTTATATTGGTGAAAGGGAAGGGAGGTCACGCCCGTGATTGAAATAAAAGACCTGTCCTTTGGATATGGAAAAAATAATGTTTTGCAAAATTTTTCCGCCTGCTTTGAAAAAGGAAAACTCACATCAATAATAGGAACGAACGGCTCAGGTAAGAGTACGTTGCTTAAAACGATTGTAGGGATTTTGCCGTTGAATACGGGCGGGATTTTGATTGACGGCACAGAATTGTCGTCGCTTAAACCTCAGAAAATTGCAAAAAGAATATCATACCTTGCACAAGGCAAGAACACCCCTGATATGACAGCGTTTCAAATGGTGCTGCACGGCAGATTTCCGCATTTGAGCTATCCTCGCAGATATTCACAAAAGGACCGCGATGCGGCGTATAGTGCGATGGAACGTATGGGTATATTAGGCTATGCTGATAAAAGTATGGTATCGTTATCCGGCGGTATGCGGCAAAATGTTTATATTGCAATGGCGTTGGCACAGGACACAGATTATATTTTGTTAGATGAACCTACAACGTATTTGGATATCTCACATCAGCTTCATTTGATGAAGACTCTGCGGACTCTTGCCGCCGACGGAAAGGGAATAATAACGGTTATGCACGACTTGCCTATGGCATTTAATTTCTCTGACAATATCGCTGTTGTAAGCGGAGGAAAAGCCGTTATATGCTCTTCTCCAAAGGAAGTTTATAATAATGGTGTTATTAAAGACGTTTTTGGAATTGAGCTTAACTATTCACAAAATGAAGAAAACTATTATTATGGCTATAATCAGAAGTGATATATGGACACCTTTTTATTGAAAAATATTTTTCGGCATAGAGTGTATTGACATTTATAAATTTTTTGGTGTATAATTAATATATAATAATTGTCAAAAAGCGGTACTAAGACCGCGAAAATAAATATAAAGGAGAGATTACTATGGCTCAGAGATTTGTTCTGAACGAAACAAGTTACCACGGAAAAGGTGCGATTGCCGAAATCGCAAACGAAGTTAAGGGCAGGGGCTTTAAAAAGTGCTTTGTATGTTCTGACCCCGATTTGATTAAGTTCAACGTTACTAAAAAGGTTACCGATATTCTCGATAATGCCTCAATAGACTATGAGATTTATTCAGATATCAAAGCTAACCCAACCATAGAAAATGTGCAGTCCGGCGTTAGTGCTTTCAAGGCATCAGGTGCAGATTGTATAGTTGCAATCGGCGGCGGTTCCTCAATGGACACAGCTAAGGCTATCGGAATAATTGTTACAAATCCTGAGTTTGCGGATGTTGTATCGTTAGAGGGGGTTGCACCTACCAAAAATAAGTGTGTGCCGATAATTGCTGTTCCCACAACAGCGGGTACTGCGGCTGAGGTTACAATTAACTATGTTATTACAGATGTCGCTAAAAACAGAAAGATGGTTTGTGTTGATGTTCACGATATACCGGTTGTTGCTGTTGTTGACCCTGATATGATGTCATCAATGCCTAAGGGCTTAACCGCCGCAACAGGTATGGATGCACTTACACACGCAATTGAAGGTTATATTACATTAGGTGCTTGGGAAATGAGTGATATGTTCCACTTGAAAGCAATAGAGATTATTGCTAAGAGCCTTCGCGGTGCGGTAGAAAATGCTGACGAGGGCAGAGAAGGTATGGCACTTGGACAATACATTGCAGGTATGGGATTTTCAAATGTTGGTCTTGGTATAGTACATTCAATGGCACATCCTCTCGGAGCGGTTTACGATACTCCTCACGGTGTTGCAAACGCTATTATTCTTCCTACTGTTATGGAATATAATGCACCTGCAACAGGCGAAAAGTATCGTGATATTGCAAAGGCAATGGGCGTTGAGGGTGTTGATTCTATGAGCCTTGAGGATGCAAGAAAAGCGGCTGTTGATGCGGTTAGACAGCTTTCGGCTGATGTTGGTATTCCGTCCGACTTAAAGGATATAGTTAAATCGGAAGATGTTGACTTCCTTGCTCAATCCGCATATGATGATGCTTGCCGCCCGGGTAACCCTCGCGAAACATCAGTTGAAGAAATCAAAGAGCTTTATATGTCATTACTTTAATTTTTAATTTAAAAGCTATTACGGGACGTCGAATACGGCGTCCCTTTTAATGTTATTTGCCGGGTGTTCGGCTTCTGTTCAAAACATCACATTTATTACAAATGAGTAAAATCTACTAATAAAAAAATATAAAATTTGTTAAAAATTATTTAAAAATATATTGAAAAAATTTTTATAATAGTGTATAATAAATTCAAAGATTGAACAAAAAATAAAAATTATTTTCAAAAACCTTGCATTAGGGTGTATAATATGTTAGAGTATAAAGTAAAAATCGGACTTGTTCCTATGCGTCGAAACACAACAGACAGACCTAAGTGAACATTCCTCACCTGGTATTCGGCGAAGCATACGTTAGGGCGGTCAATGGGCAAGCTATCCTCCGCACAAGCACGATGATGATAATATGCCAACCGAAGCAAACACAGAAGAGATTTACTACTATGAATTTAAAAAGCCTCAAGGCTTTGGTATACAAAAAGTATACACAAAGGGAGGGGATATTGACGAAACATATACTGTTAAATCAGGTGACTTTGTTGAAATTCCGCGAGGATATCATCCGTTCCACACAGCACCGGGATATGACAATTACTATTTGTGGGTAATGGCAGGCGAAAACAGAGGATTCTTTATGACAACAGACGAAAATCATAAATGGTTTAACAATTAATTCAAACGAGGTGTCTATATGTCAAAGGTTGTAACAATAAAAAGTGATAAGCTATCCATAGGTATTGAAAATCTCGGTGCTCAAATGACAAGCATAAAGGACTTAAACGGGACTGAATATTTATGGCAGGGCGACGAAAATGTATGGGCAGGCAGAGCTCCTGTTTTGTTTCCGATTTGTGGCGGACTAAAGGATGATAAATACATCTTTGAGGGCAAAGAGTATATCTTGAACAAGCACGGATATGCACGTACAAAAGTATTCACACTTGAAAAGAGCGATGAAAATTCGGCTGTATTTTTGCATAAGTCTGACGAGGAAACAAAAAAGTCATATCCATTTGACTATGAGTTCAGAATAATATACACTATTGACGGAAATAAAATCACAGTTACATACGAAACAAAAAATATTTCGGATAAAACGATGTATTTTTCCGTAGGTGCCCACGAGGGATACTCCTGTCCTGAGGGCATTGAGGAATATGAAATTGTTTTCGATAAGCCCGAAACTCTTGACAGCTATGTGTTAGATGGCAATTTATTGGAGGAGAATACTGTTCGCGTAATGGAAAATTCAACAGTATTCCCGTTGAAGTGCGAATATTTCAGCGTTGATGCGTTGGTTTTCCGCAATATAAATTCAAGGAAGGTTCAGCTTAGAAATAAAAACGGAAGCCGCAAAATTGATGTTGAATTTAACGGCAGCGATTATCTTCTTTTCTGGACAAAGCCGAATAATATAGGTAAATACATATGTATAGAACCTTGGTGCGGTATACCTGACGGCGTTGATTCGGACTATGATTTTGTAAACAAAGAGGGAATTATATCTGTCAAACCATTTGATACACATTCGGTATCACATACTATTACTATTGAGGTGTAATTTTTATAAAAATTTATAGTGTAAATGATGCAGAGTTTAAGCAATTCGGAAGGGTAATAAACTTAGATGCGGACGAACTTATTAAAACTGCGGAGAAAATTCCCGTTCCCGATAGCGGTGCGGAAAGTGTTGCACCTGGGTCTGACGGACTTTCGGGTTCGCCTACAAAGGTGCTGAAAACCTTTGAAAACGCATCAGGTATGAGAAGCTGTAAGTTTATAAAGACAAATGAGTTTGATGCTGTCTTTTATGAACTTTTAAACAGTAAGAGAAAAGAACTTGAGATTGAAAAATCTGAACATAAACTGAAAAGCGTCTGGGCGGTCGGTGACGAAGCCGCACAAAAGGCGGTGGAGATTGCTGAGAACGTAGAAGTAATCTATGAAAAAGATGCAAAGAAAATTGCTGAGCTTGCAGAGGAGAAAAAACCTGAGGTAATTCTCTGGACTGCTGACTTATGGGGCAGAAGAACGGCTCCTCAGGTTGCGGACTATGGCATAGTGTGTAGCTTTGAGGATTTTTTAAAAGAATTGAATTAGTAATAAAACCGCTCTCCAAGTGAAATGGAAGGCGGTATTATTATCAATAACTATGAGTTTATTTTAAATAAGGCTCTGCCGTTGAAGAAACAACCGAAATCCCGGGGAGATTTTCTTCAAGGTATTCTTTCATAAATTCACATACTGTATTTTCTGTTTCAAAGTGTCCGGCATCTATCAGATTTAAGCCTAACTCAAAGGCGAGCTGTGCCTCGTGGTGACGGACATCAGCAGTAACATAAACATCGGCACCTGCGTGATATGCGGAATAAATACCCTCACCGCCTGAGCCTGAGCATACTGCAACTGTTGTTACTGTGTCACCGGGGGTTCCGACATATTTTATCGCACTGCAACCTAAAACGCTTTTGGTAAAGCTGACAAAGTCCTCTATTGTCATTGGATATTCAAGAGTGCCGACTCTGCCGATATTGCATATTGGGTTACCAAATCCATCGCAACATTCTTCATCGGTGAAAGGTCTTACGTTTTCAAGTTCCAATTTGTATGCCAATGCATCGTTTGTACCGCCTGTTGCGTGGTCAAGATTTGTGTGGGCAGAATAAGCTGAAATATCATTCTGAATAAGAGCGCGAACAATACTGCCTGACACATCACCTTCGACAATACGTTTCATAGGCGAAAATATAAGAGGATGATGGGACACAATCATATCTGCCCCGATTGATATTGCCTGTGCCACGTTTTCGGATGTTATATCAAGACACACAAATATTTTACTAACATCCTGCTCCATATCACCTACCATCAACCCTACATTATCCCAGCTTTCTGCTAAGTCCTTAGGTGCTAATTCTTCGATTACATCAGCAATGGTTTTTACTTTATACATTCTTTGAGTCCTCCAATAGCCTTTTTGTTTTATTAAGCAAAGCTTCACATTCTTTTATTTTATCCGCAGAATTTTCGGAAGAAGATTTTTTAAGCCCCACAAGCATTTTGTCAAGCTTGAATATTTTTCGCTCTAAATATTCATTATATAAATCAGGTTTATCTTCAATCAGGTGTTTTCCTATAAAAATATCAATATCATCAGGCTCTGAAACAGTATTGCTGTCTGCTGAACTGATTGATAGAATGTTATACAGCTTATCATTCTCTTTTACCAGATATTCCCGGTCTATGCTCCAACTGTTTTTATACAAATACTCACGCAGGTCTTCAACTGCGGTCATTGGTTGTAATATAATTTTTGTCGTATTGTTTAACACATCTCTGCCTTGCTCTAAAATCTGTGCTATTATCAATCCTCCCATACCTGCAATGGAAACAACATCTGCCTCATTTGATGCCAGAGTTGAAACTCCCGGGCCTAACCTTACCGATATTTTATCGCTCATACCGAATTTTGATATAGTTGCATTAGCTCGCTCAAGTGGACCGGGAACAATGTCAGAGGCGATTGCTGTCTTGCATTTGCCCATAGCACACATATACACAGGCAAATATGCGTGGTCTGTTCCTATATCTGCAAAGCAATTACATTCGGGTATTATGTCGTATATTTTTTTTAGCCGTATGGGTAGCGGAATTTTATTTTGCTTCATAATAATCTCCATTCCGCCGCCCTGCGTCGGCATAAATAATAATTAAATTTCTCTTATCCGCAGGGCAAGGAATGATAAGAGATTATTGCGCCCATGTGCGTTTCCGAGGCTTAGGGTGAAAGTACAAATCCGAACCTGCCAAAAACAATTAATTTAGGCATCTTTCGGCTTGTCGTCTTTGATAGGCGTCAGCCTATCTACATCCTCCGC
>CADAVS010000054.1 GCA_902791425.1 uncultured Ruminococcus sp. | reverse complement strand
GAAAAGGACGACAAGGTATATATGGCAAGCGAAGAGGCGGCTATCGTTGCAATGGAGCCAAATATTAAAAATGTTTATTCTCCGGCGGGCGGCGAGCCTGTAATAGTCAGAGTTAAGGAAGGTGCATATTAATGGGAATTAATTATATATATCCCGAGTTTGAAGTAATAAGGGATGAAAACAGATGTATTAAGTGCAGAGTGTGTGAGCGACAATGTGCCAACGAGGTGCATAGCTTTGACCCTGAGAGAGGGCTGCTTTTAAGTGATGAATCAAAATGCGTAGATTGTCACAGATGTGTTTCGTTATGTCCTGTCAGAGCACTAAAAATCGTCAAGAACGATTGCAGCTTCAGAGAGAACGCTAACTGGTCAAATGCGACCATTAAAGAGATATTCAAGCAGGCGGAAAGCGGCGGTGTTCTCTTGTCGTCCATGGGTAATCCAAATCCGTTGCCTGTATATTGGGATAAGATTTTGATTAACGCATCACAGGTTACAAATCCGTCTATCGACCCCTTGCGTGAGCCAATGGAAACAAAGGTATTCTTGGGCAAAAAGCCATCAATGCCAAAGAGGGACAAAAACGGAAAGCTGGTAACGGAAACAACTCCGCAGCTTGAACTTTCAATGCCTATTATGTTCTCTGCTATGAGTTATGGTTCTATTAGCTATAACGCACACGAGTCGTTGGCAAGAGCGGCACGGGAGCTTGGTGTTTACTATAACACAGGTGAGGGCGGACTTCACGAGGACTTCTATGTATACGGCGAAAATACAATTGTTCAGGTTGCATCGGGACGTTTTGGTGTACACAAGGACTACCTTGAGGCAGGTGCTGCTGTTGAAATCAAGATGGGACAGGGTGCAAAACCGGGCATAGGCGGACACCTGCCGGGTGCGAAAATTGTGGGTGATGTTTCAAGAACAAGAATGATACCAGAGGGCTCGGATGCGATTTCACCTGCTCCTCACCACGACATATATTCTATTGAAGATTTACGACAGTTGGTATACTCTTTAAAAGAGGCAACTGAGTACAAAAAGCCTATTATAGTTAAGGTTGCTGCCGTTCACAATATTGCCGCAATAGCAAGCGGTATCGCAAGAAGCGGTGCGGATATAATTGCAATTGATGGTTTCAGAGGCGGTACAGGTGCAGCACCTACAAGAATAAGAGATAATGTGGGTATCCCTATTGAGCTTGCTCTCGCTTGCGTTGACCAACGTTTGAGGGACGAGGGTATCAGAAACAATGTCTCGCTTGTTGTGGGCGGAAGTATCAGAAGTGCATCTGATGTTGTAAAGGCTATTGCCCTTGGTGCTGATGCTTGTTATGTTGCCACAAGTGCGTTGATTGCTCTTGGCTGTCACTTGTGCAGAACCTGTCAGACAGGTAAGTGCAATTGGGGTATTGCAACACAAAGACCCGAGCTTGTTAAGAGATTAAATCCCGATATTGGTTATAAGCGTCTTGTAAATCTGATGACAGCTTGGAAACACGAAATTAAAGAGCTTATGGGCGGTATGGGTATTAACTCTATCGAGTCCCTTCGCGGTAACAGACTTATGCTCAGAGGAGTAGGATTAAACGGAAAGGAGCTTGAGATATTAGGTATCTCACACGCAGGAGAATGAGAAAGATATATGTTAATGAAAAATGGTGTTTGGGCTGTCACCTTTGTGAATATAATTGTGCTTTTGCGGGAACGGGCAAGGCAAATATGTCCCTTGCGTTAAAGGACAAGGCTATATATCCAAAAATCAGAGTAGAAGATGACGGCAAAATTATGTATGCTTTATCTTGCAGACACTGTGATGATGCAATTTGTGTAAAATCGTGTATATCAGGTGCCTTGTCAAAAGAGGACGGCGTTGTTAAAATTGATAAGGATAAGTGTATCGGATGTTTGACCTGTGTTCTTGTTTGCCCATATGGTGCACTTGTTCAGAACGAAAATAAAGCGGTTACAAAGTGTCAGCTTTGTACCGACAACAGTTGCGGGGAGCCTGCTTGTGTTAAGGGATGCCCTAATAATGCTATTGTTTTTGAGGAGAGAGATTGATGAAGAATTATGTTATTATTGGAGGCGGTATTGCCTCGCTCGGCTGTGTTGACGGCATTCGTTCGGCAGATAGTGACGGTAAGATAACGATGATTTGTGATGAGTCGTTCCCTCCGTATGCAAGACCGCTTATTTCATATTACCTGGAGGATAAGACAACCATTGAAAAAATGCAGTACAGAAGTGACGATTTTTATAAAGAGAAGAATGTAGATGTTGTCTTAGGCTCTTCGGTGACAAAAATAGATAAAAATTCCGTTATTACAGAGGATGGTAAGGAATATAAATATGATAAGCTGTTGGCGGCAACGGGCTCGTCACCGTTTGTTCCGCCGATTAAAGGTATGGACAGCGTGGAAAAGAAGTTCACCTTTATGACCATTGACGATACTCTTGCACTTGAAAAGAGCATAGATGCATCCTCAAAGATTTTAATTGTGGGAGCAGGTCTTATCGGCTTGAAATGTGCAGAAGGACTTAAAGATAAGGTTGACAAAATTGTGGTTTGTGACTTGGCTGACAAGGTTCTATCAAGTATTCTCGATAAGGAATGTGCAGATATGGTGCAGAGAAATATCGAAGAAAGCGGTATAGAGTTTATGCTATCTGACAGTGTTGATGAGTTTAAGGGCAATACAGCAGTAATGAAAAGCGGTGCGTCCGTTGATTTTGATGTTCTTGTTATGGCTGTTGGCGTCAGACCTAACACAGCACTTCTCAAAGACATCGGAGCGGAGGTTAACAGAGGTGTTGTCGTTGACGACAGGATGGCAACAACCGTTGATAATATTTATGCCGCGGGAGATGTGGTTGAGAGCAATGACATAACAAGCGATACCAAAAAGATTATGGCTATTTTGCCAAATGCCTATATGGGCGGTTTTTGTGCAGGAGTAAATATGGCTGATGGTAAGGATGCTTTTGATAATCAAATTCCTATGAATTCAATCGGCTTCTTTGGCTATCATATTATGACAGCAGGTAGCTACGACGGAGAACTGTACGAAGAAAAGAATGGTGACAGCATTAAAAAGCTCTACATAAAGGATAACAGATTGATTGGTTTTATTATACTCGGCAAGGTTGACAAGACGGGAATTTACACTTCTTTAATAAGAAATAAGACTCCTCTTGACACAATTGACTTTGATGCAATCAAAAAAAATCCATCACTTTTGCCATTTTCTTCAGATTACCGTAGAAAAAATTTGGGAGGTGTGTTATAATGACTGTAAACGCATCAGGACTTGACTTTAAAGAGCTTAACGAAGAACTGAGAAAAACAGAAGGCGACGTTGAGATAACGGGTTGTATGGGACAGCGTTTTATTGCCGCAGGTATGAGTAACAGAAAAATAGACATATCGGGTATTCCCGGCAACGCCTTGGGTGCATATCTCAACGGTGCTACCATTACTGTGTCGGGCAATGCCCAGGATGCCGTTGGTGATACAATGAACGAGGGTTCGATAATTATTAACGGAAATATAGGTGACGCGGCAGGATACGCAATGCGTGGCGGCGAAATATATATAAAGGGGAATGCAGGCTATCGTGCCGGTATTCATATGAAAGCCTATAAAGAAAAGCATCCCACACTTATAATTGGCGGCAGAACAGGCAGCTTTTTGGGCGAATATCAGGCAGGCGGTACAATAATTGTGCTTGGCCTCCACCAAGATGGAAAAAATATTGTAGGTAACTATCCTTGTACGGGTATGCACGGCGGAAAACTGTTTTTGCGTTCCGATTGCAAAGACATAAAATTTCCTCAGCAGGTTACCGCACATAAGGCAACAGACGAAGAAAAAGACGAGATAAGAAATATTGTGGAAGAATTTTGTAAGAAGTTTGGTTTTAATGCAGACGAAATTATGAACAGTGATTTTACGGTTGTTCTTCCCGACAGTAAAAATCCGTTTAAGCAGATGTACGTTGCCAACTAATGAAAGAGCAGGTGCAGAATATGGTTTATTCAAAGAGTGAAGTTATGCAGTATATAAGCGAGGAGGATGTTAAGTTCATTCGTCTTGCTTTCTGTGATGTTTTCGGAAACCAGAAAAACATTTCGATAATGCCTGATGAGTTGGAAAGGGCATTTGAATCCGGCATCAGTATAGATGCTTCAGCTGTGTCGGGCTTTGAAGGAAAGGTATTTTCCGATATGTTTTTGTTTCCGGACCCGTCGACCCTGATGCTTTTGCCTTGGCGTCCTGACCACGGCAGAGTTGTGAGAATGTTCTGCGATATAAAATATCCAAACGGAAAGATATTTGAGCTGGACGGCAGAAGCATTTTGCGTGAAGCGGTACAGACTGCGATGAATGAAGGATTTATGTTCACATTCGGCTCCGAGCTTAAGTTCTATCTGTTCAAGACGGATGAAGAAGGAAACCCAACCAAAATACCCCACGACAACGCTCACTATATGGATATTGCACCTATGGATAAGGGCGAAAACGTCAGAAGGGAAATCTGTTTGACACTTGAGAGAATGGGCATTACTCCTGAAACTTCACACCACGAGGAGGGGCCGGGACAGAACGAGATTGACTTTAAATTCTATGACCCGTTGACAGCGGCAGACAATGCGATTACATTTGGTTCTGTTGTAAGAACCATTGCCGCACGAAATGGTTTGTATGCAGATTTTTCTCCCAATCCTATTCCCGATATGCCTGTGAATAGCTTTCACATAAATTTGGCGGCACACAGCATTAAGGGCGAAAAGGATATAATGCCGAATGTTATAGCCGGACTGATGAACAGAGTATGCGATATGACGGCATTTCTCAATCCGGTTGAGGATTCGTACCTTCGCTTCGGAAGAAATAAAGTGCCAAAATTTATTGCGTGGTCGGCGGAAAACCGCTCGCAGTTAATTCGTGTTCCTGCTGCGACGGGGGCGTATAAGCGAATAGAGCTTCGCTCTCCCGACCCTGCGGCAAACCCATATATATGCTTTGCACTTATAATTTATGCGGCTCTTGAGGGTATAAAAAATAAGGAAGAGCTTAATCAGCCTGCTAACGTAAATCTCGCTGAGGCATCAAGAGAGGAACAGGCTAAATACAAAAGACTGCCTGAGAGTCTGAATGTTGCGAAGGAATTGGCGGCAAACAGTGAGTTTGTAAAACGCAGATTACCGGAGGCGATGATAGCGTCATATTGCAAATAAATTTTGGGGAGGGAACAATCAATGCTGTTTAAAGATTATACGTACAGTGTTCTAATTGTGTCATCTTCCGAAAAGTTTGTTGGCAGTATCAGAACTATGCTTCCGGAAAATGAGTTCGGACCTATCGAAATTGCCCAAAATATTGGCGTAGCACGCCGAAAGTATGCGGAGCGTGGATTTGATGTTGTGTTGATAAACACTCCGTTGCCCGATGAGTTCGGGACTAAGTTCGCACTTGATATTTCTGCTGACACAAACAGTGGTGTATTGATGTTTATAAAAAGTGATTTGTATGATGATATAACCGAAAAAGTTATTGATTATGGTGTTTTAACAGTTTCTAAGCCGATTTCTGCTTCTATGGTGCATCAGGTCTTTAAGATTCTTTATGCAGTACAGGAAAAATTCAGAGGGTTTGAAAAAAAGACTGCCACTCTGGAGGAAAAGATGGAGGAAATCAGAATTATTAATCGTGCAAAATGGACACTTATAAATAATCTGAAAATGAGCGAGGACGAGGCACACAGGTTGATTGAAAAGCAGGCAATGGATACAAGAAGAACGAAGAGAAGCATTGCGGAAGGAATTATAAATACCTATAATAACTGAGTTGAAAAATATGAAGGGAGGTTAATGTATGACAAAATATATATTTGTGACAGGCGGTGTTGTTTCCGGATTGGGCAAAGGAATTACGGCGGCATCCCTTGGCAGATTGTTAAAGGCAAGAGGTCTTAAGGTTGCGGCTCAAAAGCTGGACCCGTATATTAATGTTGACCCCGGAACTATGAGCCCGTATCAGCACGGTGAGGTTTATGTGACAGAGGACGGTGCCGAAACAGACCTTGACCTTGGGCATTATGAAAGATTTATTGATGAGGACTTAAATAAGTATTCAAATCTGACGACAGGCAAGGTGTATTGGAATGTTTTAAACAAGGAACGCCGCGGTGAGTATTTAGGTTCTACGGTTCAGGTTATTCCTCACATTACCAACGAAATTAAAGAATTTGTTTACAGTGTTGGCAAGAAGACAGATGCCGACGTTGTTATAACAGAAATCGGCGGCACTATCGGCGATATCGAGTCCCAGCCGTTTTTGGAGGCGGTAAGACAGGTTTCTCTTGAGGTGGGTAAGGAAAACAGCTTGTTTATCCACGTTACATTGGTTCCGTTTTTGAGCGGCTCTGACGAGCATAAGTCAAAGCCTACACAGCATTCGGTTAAAGAACTTCAGGGAATGGGAATTGCACCTGACATTATCGTTTTGAGATGTGACAGACCTCTTGAAAAATCTATTTTTGATAAGATATCTATGTTCTGTAACGTAAAGAGGGATTGTGTAATAGAAAATATTACATTGCCTTGCTTGTACGAGGCACCTCTTATGCTTGAAAAAGCCAATTTCTCCGAAATCGTATGCAGAGAGTTGGGGATAGAAGCAAAGAAAGCCGACCTCAAAGAATGGACAGATTTGATTGCGAAGATAAAAGACAGACAAAACGAGGTTAAAATCGGATTGGTAGGCAAATACGTCGGACTTCACGATGCTTATTTGTCCGTTGCCGAGGCGTTGAATCACGCAGGCTATGTCATAAATGCAAAGGTGAATATAAGCTGGATTGACTCTGAGGAGCTTAATGAAGATAATTATGAGGCAAAGCTTGACGGACTTGATGGCATTATTGTTCCCGGTGGTTTTGGCGGCAGAGGTATCGAGGGTATGATTTTGTCTGCAAAATATGCAAGAGAAAACGATGTTCCGTATTTTGGTATTTGCCTTGGTATGCAGATTGCTGTCATTGAATATGCGAGAAATGTCTGCAATATTAAAGATGCACATTCGGGCGAATTTTCTGATACACAAAATAAGGTAATTGATTTTATGCCCGGTCAATATGACGAAATTGACAAGGGTGGAACCTTAAGACTTGGAAGTTACCCCTGTGATATAAAAAGTGGAACAACAATGTTTAAGTGCTATCAAAAGACTTCCATAACAGAAAGGCATCGTCATCGTTATGAGTTCAATAACGATTACAGAGATATAGTTGAGCAGAACGGCTTGACCCTCAGCGGTAAGTCGCCGGACGGCAGACTTATCGAAACGGTAGAACTTTCAGACCGTGACTTTTATGTTGGGGTACAATATCACCCTGAGTTTAAAAGCAGACCTAATAAGCCACATCCACTGTTCTGCGGTTTTGTTGCGGCAGCAGCAAAAAATAAATAAGGTATGTATTTTAAAATACATATATAATCCCTCCCGTCAGCTAAGGCTGACAGGCCCCCTTGTGTATAGGGGGCTATTTTTTTGCCGTAAGCCCTCCTTGTGTAAAGGAGGGTGGCGAACGAAGTTCGACGGGAGGATTGGCGGTACGCAAGGCAATATTGGGTTTAGCAATAAAGTTGTGTTTAATTACTATAACAAACCCCTTGTAAACTTGTAAATTCTACATAGATGTACAATATTTATTGTTGCAATATAGGGGAATTCGTGCTATAATGAAATAGTATTATTGTTATTGTGAGAAAACAATGACAAAAATTTAACAGACTTTGAAATTATAACGAATTTATGGTAAATATTAGTGATTTGACTATGCGTATTTTATCTTGCCCACGATAGATTACGTTAAAAATAAATTTCAGGGCAGAAAGGTTATGAAAAATATGAAGATAACCATATGTATCGGAAGTTCTTGTCACATAAAGGGGTCCCGCGTTGTTGTTGAGAGAATACAGGAGCTTGTAGAGAGTAACAACCTGGGAGACAAGGTTGCTGTCAAGGGAGCGTTTTGTATGGGTAGATGTGTTGATGGTGTATGTGTAACCATAGACGAAAAACAATATTCCGTTAATAAAGACGAAGTTGACGAATTCTTTGAAAAAGAAGTTTTAGCAAACATAGAGTGAGTGTGCGTAAAAGGCATTAAATACATTAATAGTTATTTAATACTCAGGAGGGAAAAATGCTTATTGTACAAGTATGCGTCGGAAGTTCCTGTCATTTAAAGGGGTCGCAGGAAATCGTAGAAAAAATGCAGGCAGCAGTAGAAAAGTATAACCTTGATGGTCAGGTTGTGCTGTCGGGGAGCTTCTGTATCGGGCAGTGCAGCCGCAGGGGCGTGACGATACAGGTGAATGACGAAGTTTATACAGGTGTGTCACCTGATGGCTTTGATGAGTTTTTTAAGGAACATATTTTAGATGTTGTAAATTCCTAAAACAAGGGAGAGTTGCATATGGCTGAATGGTTGAAATTTAAAAAGTCAAATTGTAAGAATTGTTACAAATGTATCAGACATTGTCCTGTTAAGTCAATTCGTTTTTCGGGCAATCAGGCTCATATTATCGGAAACGAATGTATACTTTGCGGACGTTGTTTTGTTGTCTGTCCTCAAAACGCCAAGGAGATTGCCGACGAAACAGAAAAGGTAAGAGTAATGCTGGAAAGCGGCAAGCCCATTATTGCAAGTCTTGCTCCGTCTTTTATCGCAAATTACGATGGTGCGGGAATTGAGTCTATGCGTACGGCATTGAAAAAATTAGGCTTTTATGATGCTGAGGAAACAGTGATTGGGGCAACGATTGTCAAAAACGAGTATATGAGAACACTCAAAGAGGAGGCTCCCAATATTTTAATATCCTCCTGTTGTCATTCGGTAAATCTTCTTATACAGAAGTATTTTCCCAATGTTCTTCCGTATCTTGCCAAAACAGTTTCGCCTATGCAGGCACACGCCCTTGATATAAAGAGGCGGCACCCTGATGCACAGGTTGTTTTTATCGGGCCTTGTCTTGCTAAAAAGGATGAGGCAGATTATTACGGGAATATAGTTGATGCTGTTCTCACCTTCGAGGAGCTTTCCGCATTGCTTAAAAATGAGGGAATTACCATTGAAAAAGGTGTAGACGATACTGAAGAAAGTCGTGCAAGACTATTCCCCACAACAGGCGGAATACTCGGAACAATGCAGGAGAGACTTTCTGACTATACCTATATGGCGATAGACGGCACGGACAATTGTATTGCCGCCCTGAAGGATATCGAAAACGGAAGTATACATAAATGTTTTATTGAGATGTCGGCTTGTTCGGGCAGTTGTATTTCGGGTCCGATAATGGAAAAGTTCAACTTCTCGCCTGTGCGTGAGTACAAGGCGATAGTCGATTATGCCGGAGAAAAGGATTTTGATGTTGAGCAGCCGGAGGCACATATTTTGGTTAAGAATATCGAGGCGATTAGCAAAAAGCTGCCTGAACCCACAGAGGAGGAAATCAGAGATGTTCTGCTTAATATGGGAAAATATAAGCCTGAGGATATGCTGAACTGTGGCTCCTGCGGATATGATAGCTGTCGTGAAAAGGCGATTGCTGTATATCAGGGAAAGGCTGAAATTTCTATGTGTCTGCCGTTCTTAAAGGACAAGGCAGAGAGCTTCTCGGATAACATTGTAAATAACACTCCGAACGGAATTATAGTTGTAAATGAACAGCTTGAAGTTCAGCTTGTAAATAAATCCGCAAAGAAGATTTTTAATATTCGTTCGTCAGCTGATGTTATGGGTGAGCCCGTTGTCAGAATTATGGACCCTATTGAATTTGTGAACGTGTTAAACACAGGGCATTCCGTAGAGAACAAAAGAACGTACCTTGCCGAATATGACAAATATGTAGAGGTAACTATTGTTCCCGATAAGGAATATCATATTATGATTTGTATGCTCAGAGATGTCACCGATGAGGAAAAGGGCAAGGAAAAGCGTGATAGAATAGGTATGCAGACCATTGAAGTTGCCGATAAGGTTGTTGACCGTCAGATGCGTATTGTTCAGGAAATTGCATCATTGCTTGGCGAAACGGCGGCTGAAACAAAAATTGCACTGACAAAACTCAAGGAGACGATTGCTGATGAATGATTTATGTGCAGAGATAGGTTACAGGAGCATAAACCATTACGGTGAGGAGCTTTGCGGTGACCACATAGATGTAGTAAACAACAATGATAACTCGCTGATAATTGTTTTGGCAGACGGACTTGGCAGCGGAGTTAAGGCAAGCATCTTATCTACATTGACATCAAAGATAATCTCTACGCTAATGGCGGCAGATTTGTCCGTTGAAGAATGTGTATCAACAGTTGCGGCAACGCTGCCTGTTTGCTCGGTCAGAGGTGTTGCATACTCTACATTTACTATTATTCACATAGTTGACAATGAATATGCAGAAATAATCCAATATGACAACCCACAGGTTATTATGCTGAGAGATGGTGCGAATTACGACTATCCAAAGGATGAATATACAATAGAAGATAAAAAAATTTATCGTTCAAAAATCAGACTTCGGGAGGGTGATGTATTTGTTGCAATGAGTGACGGATGCCCTCACGCAGGTATTGGTCTTGCATACAACTTTGGTTGGAAAATTGATGAAATAATTGACTTTGTTGAAACAGTAGAGTGTGCGGGCTACAACGCTAAAACACTTGCGACAATCCTGATTGATGAAGTAAACAAGTTGTATGGCAGCAAACCGGGTGACGATGCTACGGCTTGTGTGGTTAAGATAAGAAAACGCAATCCGATGAATATTCTCTTTGGACCGCCGTCTAACCCTGATGATTGCAACAAGATGATGTCGCTTTTCTTTGCAAAGGAAGGCAAGCATATAGTCTGCGGAGGAACAACCTCGTCTATAGCCGCAAAATTCCTTGGCAAAGAGGTAAAGCCAACACTTAAATTTGAGTCGAAGGAAATTCCTCCGATTGCTGAAATCGAAGGTGTTGACTTGGTAACAGAGGGTGTTATCACTGTAAACAAGGTTTTGGAGTATGCGGAAGATTTTATCTCCGAAAATAAGCTATACGAAATATGGGAGTTCGGCCGTGATGGTGCGTCTTTGATATCGAGAATGCTTTTTGAGGAGTCCACCGACATAAACTTTTATGTAGGCCGTGCAATAAATCCTGCACATCAAAATCCTGATTTGCCCATTAACTTTAACATAAAAATGAATTTGGTAAAAGGACTTTCCGAATGTTTGACAAAAATGGGAAAGCGTATAAAGGTAAGTTATTTTTAAGTTTAATCTGAATTGTGTTATTGACGAGAGGAGCAGCTATAATGAAAATAAGAAAGTTTGATACAAAAGTACAGCATTTGAAGTACAAAGTATTGCGTGAGGTCGCAAGACACGCCTGGGCAGGGGACCTTTTGGAAAAGGTTACTGACATTCCGGAAATAATAGTTCCCGGTAATACTGCGACAATGAGATGCTGTGTGTACAAGGAAAGAGCTATTCTTTCAAAGAGAGTAAAGCTTGCAATGGGCGGCGATACAGAAAACAAAAATGTGATTGAGGTAATAACCATAGCCTGTGACGAATGTCCAATGGGCGGTTATGAGGTTACAAATGCTTGCCGCGGATGCTTGGCACACAGATGTGAAGATGTGTGTAAGTTTGGAGCATTAACCTTTGACGAACAGCAGAAAGCAGAACTGGCAGGAAATGGCGTGGATGTGACGCTGCTGGAACAATACCGCAAAGCTTTAGACGCTCTCAAGGAATTGTCGAAACAGATAGAAGCAGAACGTCCAACGGTCATCAGATATCGTGATGCAGAGCAAAATCTGTTTGC
>CADAVS010000053.1 GCA_902791425.1 uncultured Ruminococcus sp. | reverse complement strand
GACGGGATATTCAGCGGTGTAGGCAGTATCTTAAGCTTTGTGCCGATAATAGTTGTCCTGTTCTTCTTTTTATCACTGTTGGAGGACAGCGGATATATGGCACGTGTAGCCTTTGTTATGGATAAGATGCTGAGAAAAATCGGCTTATCGGGACGAAGTATAGTGCCAATGCTCATAGGCTTTGGCTGTACTGTGCCGGGTGTAATGGCAAGCAGAACTCTTCCGTCTGAGAGGGACAGAAAAATGACAATAATGCTCACTCCGTTTATGAGCTGTACTGCCAAATTGCCGATTTATGGCTTTTTTGCTAATGCATTTTTTCCTGAATACAGCGGGCTTATTATGGTTGGATTGTACTTCTTAGGTATAGTAGTAGGCATCTTGACTGCAGTTATTGCAAAGGGAACAGTATTTAAAGGCGAGGCAGTACCGTTTGTTATGGAACTGCCAAACTATCGTATGCCCGGAGCAAAAAACGTTGGTTTTCTGCTTTGGGATAAGGCAAAGGATTTTTTGGAGAGGGCGTTTACTGTAATCTTTGTTGCGTCTATTGTTGTTTGGTTTTTGCAAACCTTTGATTTCAGATTAAATATAGTAGAAGATTCAAGAAACAGCATTCTCGCATATGTTGCAGGGATGATTTCGCCGATTTTTAAGCCCCTTGGCTTTGGCGATTGGAGAATATCAACATCGTTGATAGCGGGATTTATGGCAAAGGAAAGTGTGGTATCAACCTTGACAGTATTGACGGGCGGAACAGGAGATATAACTGCGCTGCTGACACCCCTTGCCGCTGTTGCCTTGCTTGTATTTTGTTTATTGTATACACCCTGTGTTGCCGCGATTGCCGCCATTAAGAGAGAGCTTGGCTTAAAATGGGCGGTTTGGATAGTCGTGTTTCAATGTGCAATAGCGTGGGTATGTGCGTTTATCGTACAAACTGTTTTGATGATGTTGGGGATGAGATAATGAATATACAGAGCATTGTTGTACTTGTAATTATAGTTGTGTTGACAATATTAGTGATAAAGAGAATAAAAAATAATAAGAAAAAATGTTGTGACTGCGGCAAATGCTGCATAAAGTGCAAGGGGCAGGATTAATTCCTGTCCCTTGCTTCTGTCAGATTAAATTTTATAAATCCGTATCATTCGGATTATCATTGATGTTTATGGTATACGCTGTATCATTGTTGTAATGAATGGTAATATACATTACCTCTTTATCATCGCCTCTTCCGAGGTTGTCGCTGTTTGTATAAAGATATTCAAGGCATTTAGCGATATATACCTTGTCCGTTTCGGTTCTTATCTCATCATTTTCTCCGCAAAACTCGACATATCTTATTTTATCTGCTTCAGGCATTACGTTATACAGTCCCCAATCGGAGAGCAGTGCTATCGTTTTTTTGTATGAAGAGTGTATATCATATGTGCAGCTTTGCTGTGCCCACCCTTTTTTGTCGGTTATGAGGTTTCCGCTATCATTAATACTCGGCATAGAACGAACTAAATTCACCGAGGTCAAAGCGTCTGTGCAGTAGTCGTCATAGGATGCGGCAAGAATATCCTCACGCAGCGTATCAATAAGTGCATACATCTGTTCGTTTGTCAAGTTTGTTTCGTTTGTACCACAGGTTGAAACCCGTGCGGAAACGTACTCCTGTGCTACATCGGCGATAATCGGAAAACGGTCTGCCTTGACAGCTTTTATATCCATTACACTTTCATATAATGTTTTAAGTTCACCATTGATATTGCTGATTGAATAAAGACGTTCTATTGTATGTCCGTTTTTAAGCACATATTTTATGGGAATACGCCACATACCATTTCTATTATCCGTACTATCCGCAATATCCGAATTTTTAATTATTTCACGATGCAATGCTGTTACCTTTGCTATGTCCTCAGCATTATACAGTGCAGAATCGTGTATAGCCTCAGGTGCAAGCTTTACCTGTGTATGAACATCTGTTGTTGGATAATAATCTTCGCCATAACCATACTCAACAACGCTGGCAGATGCAATTTTATCCATATCGGGGATACGATTTTCAAAACCTGTTATATCAAAGCCTATAAATAGATATATGCCAAACAGCATTGCAAGATATATAACCGATGGCTTTATAACTTTTTTGGGTCTGAAGGTACGTTCGGCAATCATTTTTGCACCTATAATTCCGATAATACCGGTGGGAATTGCAATCCAGAACTGTCTTACATTACCTAAAAGAGATGCTACATATATATAGCCGAGAAGTCCTGCACACACTGCCACTCCATAGATAAATATAGGGTTTAAAGACTTAAACGCCACAAGCTGTGAATGGTTTTCAAGGGCACGTTTTTTGTAGGCTACAAGACCAAGTGCGAAAAGCAATAATCCCAAAGCTGTATATACATATATCATACCATCACATATGTGTATGTAGTCAGCGTAGATGCGACTTGAAATTGACATAGCATTGTTATCCGAATAGCCAAAAAGATATATATAGCAAAGCACCTCTGAAACACCTTCGATAAATAACGGCAGAAGTATTACACAGTATGGTATAACTATGGAAGCAAACACGTTTGCTGTAAGTATAGATATTGCCGTGCCGAGTGCGGTTATAACAAACACGTACACAAGCGTCAAGCCTGCCCACAAAAATACGTCAGAAGGCCGAATACCCTTAATTGTAAGCATTATAAGCATATTGATTATTATCGGTAAAATCTCGAGTATTGCCATAGATATCATATGTGAAAAATATAGTGTTTCACGTCGCAAAGGCAGGCTGTGTATTGTATGAACCGCACTGCGATGATGCAAGTACGAAAACATCATAGCAGGTGTTACGATACAGCAAGTGAGCACCGAAAATAATGTCGGTATCATACCACCCAAAAATGTCGAATTAGTTTGCGTATCCGTATATGCATAGAAATTAACTATATGATATGCCTGCACAACAGCTATAAGAAACAGTAAAATTGCAAATATTGCACCTAAATACCAATAGCGGCGTAAGTCAGATTTTACAACGCTTTTATTAACCAATGATTTCAAGGTCATAATCCATACCTCCCATCTCATAAATAAATATCTCTTCTAAGGAAAGTGGAACAACGTCAAGAATAAGGGGAGAATACGCTCTTATTCTCTCTTCTATTTCCGTATATCCCCCACGAAGAATAAGCATATCTACACTGCCGTGCTTTTCGTGCTTCAATATATCCAGCGTGCCGTAAAGCTTATCGGGAAATCCGTCACGAAAGGCAGTCTGTACCTTGTGGATATTGCCCTTAACCTCGTCAATATCCTTTTCGATGACGACAAGCCCCTTGTTCATAATACCAATATGGTCACATACGTCCTCAAGCTCTCTTAAATTATGAGAGGATACAAGAATTGTCAGTTCACGCTCCGCAACGTCGGCAAGTATTAAATTCCAGACGTTTCTCCTCATAAAAGGGTCAAGTCCGTCTACAGGCTCATCTAAAATCATTACGTCAGGATTTGCCGAAAGTCCAAGCCAAAACGCCACTTGCTTTTGCATACCTTTTGAAAGGCTACGTACACTGCGTTTTATGTTGATTTTAAATATATCGTTCAAGGCGTTAAATCTATCGTCGCTCCAATTACAATAAATTCCGCGATAGTATGATGCCATATCCTTAATGGAGTAACCCGGAAAGAAATACAGGTCATCACTTACATACACCATACGGTTTTTTATTTTTGTATTTTCATAAACGTCTTCTCCGTCAATGGTTATCTTACCGCTGTCAGGGCGGTATATGCCTGTCAGAGCTTTTATTACAGTAGTTTTTCCCGCACCATTTGGACCTACAAGACCGTAAACAGAGCCTTTTTTAACATTTATATTCGCTCCGTTAAGTGCTTTAAAGTTGCCAAATGTCTTAACAACATTATTTACCTTAATCATCTGCTGTCATCTCCTGTTCTTTGTATATTTCGTTTACTGTTCGGATAAGCTCGTCTTTGGAAACTCCTAAAAAACAAGCCTGTTTTACGTTGCCTTCAAACGCAGTTTTAAGCTCCTGCATTTCTGTTTTCTTCTTTATGTGTGACGCCGTTGCAACAAAGCTTCCTTTGGCACGCACAGAGTATATAAAGCCCTCTGACTCCAAATCCTTGTATGCGTGCTGTATGGTATTGGGGTTTATGGTAAGCTGCTGGGCAAGCTCACGCACAGATGGGATTTTTTCGTTCTCGGCAACTGCACCTGTGATTATAAGCTCTTTTATCTTATCCTTTATCTGTTCATATAGCGGTCGGTGATCCGACATATCAATCTGTATCATAAGATACCTCCCTTCAGTTGTTTTTGATTGCAATCACTGTACTAACTGTATTAGTTATTATAATACAGTTAGTACAGTTTGTCAATAGTTTTTTAAAAAAGTCCAAAAAAATACGGAGCCATTGCGTTTAACGCAACAGCCCCGTTGTTTATATCAGACTAAATACACGTTTTTGTAACTCTTTTTTAAAATCTCGACGGCGTTTTTTGCCGTTGAAAAATCTTCAAATATTCCGAATACTGTGGTTCCGCTGCCGCTCATCAATGCCTTTTCAGAGCCGTTTTTCTCAAGCTCAGCCTTGATTTCGTTTATAATAGGGTATTTGACGGCGGTGACAGTTTCCATTATATTGCCTGCATTTTTGTATAAAGACTCTCTGTCGTTTAATTTTATTGCATTAACAACGTTTCTCACATTAAGTGTATGAGGTCGGTTATTTAAATCTAAGTTTTGATAAACATATGCGGTTGAAATTGATTGCTCAGGCTTGACCAAAACATAGTACAGCCCGACAGGCTTTGGCAGAGGAGTAAGTATTTCGCCAATGCCTTCCGCAAAGGCACAGCCACCCGTAATGCAGAAGGGAACGTCAGCTCCCAGCTTTGCGCCAAGCCTCATAAGAGTTTCTTTTGAAAAAGGGCAGGACAAAAGTGTACTTAGTGATTTAAGTACCCCTGCGGCATCAGCACTGCCCCCTGCAAGACCTGCACCGTGGGGAATGTTCTTTTTAAGAATAATGTCTGCTCCATAGTTTTTGCCGTATTCATAAAAGAATTTCACAGCCGCCTTATAGGCAATATTTCTGTCATCAGTAGGTAAAGTGGAATCGCTGCATATGAGATTAATTTTGCCATCATCACGCAATGAAACGGTTACTTGGTCTGCGAGGTTGATTTCAAGAAAAATAAGCTCAATATTGTGATATCCGTCAGACCTTTTGCCGATTACGTCTAATGACAGATTAATTTTAGCATTACAATTAAGTGTTATACTGTTCATAATAAATCCTCCAATAAAACCGCCACTTAATGCGGCGGTTTTATTGATTGTTATTCCTTTTTTTCGGTATCCTCTGATACTTGGTCGTCTATTATTGACTCTGTAACAGATGCTGCAACCTCTGCGTCTGCTGTTGCCGCAACTGTCACAAACAAAGCGTCAAATTCGTCGCCTTCAATCTTTTCTTTTTCAAGAAGGAGCTTGGCAACTTGGTTGAGCTTATCTTGGTTTTCTGTAAGAATGTTTACGCAACGCTGATAGCAGTCGTCAATAATATTTTTAATTTCATTATCAATTTTTGCGGCGGTGTCCTGGCTGTAATCAACTGTGTGACCATAGTCACGGCCGATGAACACCTCGTTATTTTGATCGCCAAATGTTCTTGCGCCTAAAACTTCGCTCATACCATATTTTGTAACCATTGATTTTGCAATGTTTGTGGCACGTTCAATATCATTAGAGGCACCTGTGCTGATATCGTTGAGCGAAATCTGCTCGGCAACACGTCCGCCAAGAAGTGAAACAATTTCCTCAAGCATCTCTGTCTTAGAGTTGAAGAAGGTATCTTCTTTTGGCAGAGATAAGGTGTATCCGCCTGCTCTGCCTCTCGGAATAATAGAAACCTGATGAACTCTGTTCTGAGTGGGGAGCATTTTAGAAACAACTGCGTGACCTGCCTCGTGATATGCGGTAAGCTCACGCTCGCGTTCGGTAATCTTACGTGATTTCTTTTCAGGTCCTGCGACAACCTTCATTATTGACTCTTCAAGGTTTGCCATTGAAATTTCTTTTTCTCCATTGCGTGCAGAAAGAAGAGCCGCTTCATTCATAAGGTTTTCAAGGTCAGCACCCGAAAAACCGATAGTTGTTTTAGCGAGAACCGACAAATCAACATCGGCGGCAAGGGGCTTGCCCTTTGAATGAACCTTCAGGATTGCCTCTCTGCCCACTACATCAGGAGCATCGACAACAACCTGTCTGTCAAATCTGCCGGGTCTTAAAAGTGCAGGGTCGAGAATGTCAGGGCGGTTCGTTGCGGCAATGATTATAACGCCTTCATTTTCGCCAAAGCCGTCCATCTCAACAAGCAACTGATTAAGAGTTTGCTCTCTTTCGTCGTGACCGCCTCCAAGGCCCGCACCTCTGTGACGTCCTACGGCGTCAATTTCGTCAATAAATATGATACACGGCGAGTTCTTCTTTGCCGTTTCAAACAAATCTCTGACACGTGATGCACCTACGCCGACGAACATTTCAACAAAGTCAGAACCTGAGATAGAGAAGAAAGGCACGCCTGCCTCACCTGCAACAGCCTTAGCAAGCAAGGTTTTACCTGTTCCGGGAGGGCCGACTAACAAAACACCTTTAGGTATTCTTGCCCCTAACATACGGAAACGGTCGGGAGTTTTAAGAAACTCAACTATTTCTTGTAATTCGGCTTTTTCTTCATCAGCACCGGCAACATCGGCAAATGACTTTTTCGTCTTGCCGTCAGCAGTAACTTTCGCCTTGCTTTTGCCAAAGCTCATCATATTGCGGCCGCCACCGCCGCCACCGCCCGCTTGCTGCATAAAAATAAACCAAAATACTGCAAGAATTATAAATAATCCAAGAGTCGGAAGAAGTGTCAGCCACCAAGGCGGACTGTAAGGCAATGGTGTTTCAACCTTAAGCTTACCTTCGTTAATTTGGTCTTGCATTACAGAACCGGCATCTTCTTTAAGTATCCAATAGCCGGGAACCTCGACCTCCATTTTGGTGCCGTCTTTTAATGTTGCAGTGGCAACATCATCAACAACGGAGAGCTCGGAAACTTCTCCCTGCTGAATTTTTAAGATTAAATCGGAATATATATCTTTCTCCTTTTGTTTTGGTGCAGAGGTAAAAGAAAAGATTGCGACAATGACTGCAAACAAAAGCAGATAAAAGGCAATTCCTTTTAATGGTTTTTTCACGCTATATCCTCCTAATAATATTTTCTGATATACAACGAATAAAATTCTCCAAAATAATGTTCTCTCAGGCGTCAAAATCTTTGATTTTGGTAACGCCGTGAGGTTATTGTGAGGTTATTATACCATATGGCACACCAAAAAACAAGTCGAAAAGTAAAGAATTTACATAATGTTAAAAATAATTTTCTATTTACTTTTTTATTCGGAGGGTACGGTGTCACCTGCAATGTACGCAATGGAGCAAAAAAAGGCCGCAGCCAAATTGCCGCGACCTTTTCAGGTTTGTCTATTTTATATCCGATACTGCAATAGGTTGTACCGACTGTAAGTCGTATTCTTTTTCCACAACCTCTGTCAAAGCTTTTATTGTATCAATTGATGTCATAATATTGACAGAACATTCTGATGCCGTGCGGCGAATTTTAAAGCCGTCACTATTCTTGTCATTGCCCTTTTTAGGAATATCAATAACAAAGTCACACATACCGCTTCTGATAACATCAAGGACATTTGGAACACCCTCGCCTATCTTCTTGGCACGCTGAACCTTATAGCCGTGTGCCTCTAAATAATCGGCTGTACCCGATGTGGAAATAAAGCGGCATCCCAGCTTATCAAACTTCTCAACAATTGGTAGGAAGGCTTCCTTATCTCTGTCGCAAATTGTCAGCAAAATAGTGCTTCCTGCCTTAGGTATTGAGATTTCTGCACCCACAAAGCCTTTATACAAAGCCTCATAATAATCATTGCCCACGCCCAAGACTTCACCTGTGGAACGCATCTCGGGACCTAAGCTGACTTCAACCATAGGCAGTTTTTTAGTTGAGAATATAGGAACCTTTACGGCAACCATATTCGGCTCTTTGTTAATTCCTGATGCATAGCCCATTTCAGCAAGGGTTTCGCCCAGCATAACTCTTGTTGCAAGCTCTATAACAGGAACACCCGTAACCTTTGTAATATAAGGCACTGTTCGGCTTGAACGGGGGTTAACCTCTATGATATACAAGTCGCCCTCAAATTCAATAAACTGAATGTTAATCATACCTATTACCTCTAAGGCAACAGATATACGGCGAGTTACGTCCATAATCTTTTGCTTGATTTCTTCGCTTACATTTTGGGGCGGATATATAGATATACTGTCACCCGAATGTACACCGGCACGTTCGAGATGCTCCATAATACCGGGAATAAATACATCTGTGCCGTCACAAATCGCATCAACCTCAAGCTCTCTGCCGCCTAAGTATCTGTCAATCAGAACAGGGTTATCCTTATCCTTTTTGAAGGCATCCTCTAAGTAGAGGGTAAGCTCTTTTTCGTTGTGGGTTATTTCCATACCCTGACCGCCCAATACATATGACGGACGTACAAGCAACGGATATTTAAGCTTTTCGGCTTCTTTAATACCGTCTTCTGTCGACCAAACCGCTCTGCCCTTAGGTCTTTTTATGTTAAGCTCTTCAAGCAAGTCGTCAAACTTCTCTCTGTCCTCAGCTGCATCTATCTGCTTAGGTCTTGTTCCGTAAATCGGAACATTCATCTCATCCAAGAAGTTAGCCAGCTTGATGGCTGTCTGTCCGCCGAACTGAAGTATAACTCCGTCAGGCTTTTCAAGCTCTATAATACTTAAAACATCTTCCTCTGTCAACGGCTCAAAGTACAGCTTGTCAGATATGTCAAAGTCTGTACTTACTGTTTCGGGATTGTTGTTGATGATTATTGTTTCAAGTCCGAACTTTTTAAGTGCATTGATGCTGTGAACGCTACAATAGTCAAACTCAATACCCTGTCCTATTCTGATAGGACCTGAACCGATTACAAGAACTTTTTTCTTATCTGAAGCCGCCGCCTCGTTGTACTCATCATATGTTGAGTAGTAGTATGGCGAAACGGCCTCAAACTCACCTGCACAAGTATCAACCATTTTGTATACAGGAAGTATTCCGTGGTCTTTTCTGTAATTTCTGATATCGGCACTCTTACAGCCTATGAATTGAGCAATTCCCTCATCAGCAAAGCCCATCTTCTTATATCTTGTAATAAGCTCGGGCGTTATTGTTGCCAATGTGTATTCTTTGAGCTCTTCCTCCATATCGACTATGTTCTTAATCTTTTTAAGGAAGAATGGGTCCATTCCCGTAATTTCGGAAATTTTATCTATTCTGTAATCTCTTCTTATAAGCTCGGCAAGCTCAAACAATCTCTCGTCATCAGGAGTTTTGATGTTTGCCCTCAAGCTCTCGGAGGACTTGCCCTTTGCGGACTCACGCTCCAGGGTGTACTGCTTGATTTCAAGTGAGCGTATCCCCTTCAGCAAAGCACTTTCAAAGCTGTTGCCGATTGACATAATCTCACCCGTTGCCATCATTTTCGTTCCGAGAGTCCTCTTGGCACCGAAGAACTTGTCAAAAGGCCACTTGGGTATCTTTATAACACAATAGTCAAGTGCAGGCTCAAAGCAAGCGTAGGTCTTGCCTGTAACCGCATTTTTGATTTCGTCAAGATTATATCCCAAAGCAATTTTTGCACCGATTTTAGCAATCGGATAACCGGTAGCCTTTGAAGCAAGTGCTGAGGAACGGCTGACACGCGGATTAATCTCGATAACTGCGTACTCAAAGCTCTTTGGGTTTAATGCGAACTGAACATTGCATCCACCCTTTATCTCTATGGAATTAATAATATCTATTGCCGCTTTTCTGAGCATCTGATACTCTCTGTCGGCAAGGGTTTGTGTGGGAGCAACAACTATACTGTCACCTGTATGAACACCAACAGGGTCGACGTTTTCCATACTGCAGACGGTGATACAGTTGCCTGCACCGTCGCGGATAACCTCGTACTCAATTTCCTTCCAGCCTCTGATACATTTTTCGATAAGAACCTGTCCAACACGTGACAAATGTATACCTTGAGCGGCTATTTCGCCAAGCTCAAACTCGTCCTCTGCTATACCGCCGCCTGTGCCGCCCAGGGTGTATGCAGGTCTTACTATAACAGGATATCCTATCTCTCTGGCAAATTCAAGAGCGTCATCAATTGTGTTTACTATCTTTCCTTGAACAATAGGCTGATTTGTACGCTCCATCAAGTTTTTAAAGCTCTCTCTGTCCTCGCCCTCTTTGATTGCCTCTATGGAAGTACCGATAACACGTACGCCGTATTTGTCAAGTATTCCCTTGTCGTACAACTCACAGGAGAGGTTAAGTCCCGTCTGACCGCCCATTCCTGCAATCAAGCTGTCGGGACGTTCCTTTGCGATTACATTTTCAAGTGTTTCAACGGTAAGAGGCTCGATATATGTTCTGTCAGCCATCTGAGAGTCTGTCATTATGGTAGCAGGGTTGCTGTTTACCAGCACAACCTCTACCCCTTCTTCTCTGAGTGCCTGACACGCCTGTGTACCCGAATAGTCAAACTCGGCTGCCTGACCTATAACGATAGGCCCCGAACCGATTACAAGAACTTTTTTTATACTGTTATCTCTTGGCATATCAATACCCCCTTATGCTAAAAAATCGTCGAATATGTTATTTGTGTCAAGCGGTCCCGGGCAGGCTTCGGGGTGAAACTGCACACTTTGTATATCGACTGTTTTGCCCATTATACCCTCGCAAGTTCCGTCATTTACATTTATATATGAAACCTCTAAATCCTCGGGCAGACCGTCTAAAATATAGTTATGGTTCTGTGAAGTAATGGAAACGTGTCCTGTTTCAAGATTTTTAACAGGCTGATTTGCACCGTGATGCCCAAACTTTAACTTCTTTGTTTTACAGCCCATAGCCAAGCCTATGACAAGATGTCCCATACATACGCCTCTTACGGGATATTTGCCTATCAGTTGTTTAACTGTTTCAACTGTTTCGGGTATGTCCTCAGGGTCGCCCGGTCCGTTTGAAATCATAACCAAATCGGGATTTTCCTCTATAATCCTGCTCGCCGGCGTGTCATAAGGGAACACGGTTATCTTACAGCCTCTCTCCTTGAGAGAACGCAGTATTCCCGCCTTAACGCCTGCATCAATAAATGCCACGTGCTTGCCCTTGCCGTCTATTGTATAAATTTCCTTGGCTGAAACCCTCTTTACAACGTCAGAATTATCAAGGCTGTCAAATCTCGCTTTCAAGCCTCTGTCAGAGATTGTTCCGACATCGGTTGTAATAATACCGCGCATACAGCCTGCATCTCTTATAATTCTGGTAAGTGCCCTCGTATCAATACCCTCTAAGCCCAAAACCCTGTTCTGACGCAAAAAGCCGTCGAGGTCCATCTCTGTTCTGAAGTTGTTGGGATAATCACACTTTTCACGCACAATCAATGCGGTAAGAGCCGGCTTGTCCGCCTCCATATCCTCAAGATTAATTCCGTAGTTGCCGATAAGCGGATATGTAAGGACCACCATCTGTCCGCAGAAAGACGGGTCTGTGATAGCCTCCTGATAACCTGTCATAGATGTGGAAAAAACAACCTCACCCACTACATCGTGAACATATCCGAAAGCTGTTCCTGTAAATCTTATTCCGTTTTCAAGAATAAGCTCTGCCGGTTTTGACTGCATAAAATCACTCCTTATAAGAAATTGATATAGGCAAAAATAAAGGGCTGTCAAGAAAACTTAACGCCCTGTTATTTTAATTCAAAAAATACTTCACCCTTGCAATAGAACGAAGAAGCAAATGAAAAATCATAAATGAAAATTCCTTTGTGATTAACTAAATTTGGTGTCATTTTTTTGCTCCTTTCTCGCACTATGCATTATCAACTTATTTTATCATTATTTGCGTACTTAGTCAAGCAAAAAAATTAATTTTTTTCAATTTTTTAAATTTGGTTAATGGTAAAATGAAATCGGACATATAGAAAGAGCCATAGCAGAAGTGGTATAATTGAAGTAATGACCCAACAAAAAACCACGGAGGATTGC
>CADAVS010000052.1:12426-16343 GCA_902791425.1 uncultured Ruminococcus sp. | reverse complement strand
AGCTTGCTAAGATTTCAGTTTCCGATATTATGAATGATGCACTTGCCGCTATGGACGAAGTAAGTGCTGAACAATCAGCATCAGCTGCTAAATAGCATTACAAAACACGGATAAACCAAAAGGACCTCGATGATTGAGGTCCTTTTATTACGTCTATTTACTTTTGGGATTAAAAATAAGGGCAATTAAAAAGCCAAATACTATTGATGCACTTATTCCACCTGCGGCGGCTTGTGCACCGCCTAACAATGCCCCAAGCAATCCCTTTTCGCCGACAGCTTTTATCGCACCCTTTGCGAGAACATTGCCAAAGCCTACAATCGGAACAGTTGCACCTGCTCCGGCAAATTCCACCAGCTTATCATATATTCCCAAACCGCCCAATATAACACCGATAACCACAAAAGAGACAAGTATTCTCCCCGGCGTCAATTTTGTCTTATCTATCAATATTTGTGCAACAACACAAATCAAGCCTCCAACCCAAAACGCATTTAAATATGTCATAGCCGCCCTCCTCTATTCTCTTGTTTTCAAGCTGACAGCGTGTGCAATAGTCGGTACAGTTTCCCCTTGAAGTGTAGAAGTCGGGCTCAGCAATGCACCTGTTCCAACCGCAAGCAAACTGCTTATCTCTTTTTTCTTCATCAATGGCAGTAGGTATCCGCACAAGACAGAGCCGATACATCCGCATCCGCTTGCCCCTGCGTGAACATCCTGTTCCTCTATATTATAAATCATACATCCGCAATCCTTATAATTTGACGAAATGTCTATCCCATCCTTCTGCAATAACTCAACCAATATCTCGGCGCCTATCTTGCCCAAATCTCCCGTCACAATCAAATCGTATTCAGATGGCGAAATATTCCGTTCCTTAAAATGTGCCTTTATGGTGCTGTATGCAGCAGGTGCCATAGCACCACCCATATTGTTGGCATCTTTTACACCCATATCCACTATTTTTCCTGCCGTTATATGAGTAACCTTAACATCACCTTCCCCCTTCTTTAAAATTGCAGAGCCTGCACCCGTAACTGTCCATTGTGCACTGGGTGTTCGCTGACCTCCGTATTCCAATGGGTTTCTGTATTGACGTTCCGCCGTGCAAAAGTGACTTGATGTAACAGCTGCGGCAACATCGGCAAAACCGCCATCAATTATCTGTGCCGCAAGTGATATTCCCTCTACCATCGTAGAACACGCTCCGTATATTCCATAATACGGTATATCCAAATCCCTTAATCCAAAAGCCGCTCCTATACATTGATTTAACAAATCTCCCGAAAATATCCTATCCACATTTTCTGTCGTAAGTCCAATCTTTGTCAAGGATAATTTAACCGCCTCACGTTGCATCTTGCTTTCGGTTTTTTCCCAGGTTTTTTCGTTCCATTCATTGTCGGGCAGAACAATGTCAAAGCTGTCAGCCAATGGTCCTTTTCCCTCTTTTTCTCCCACTATTGCCGCCGAGCTTATTATGCCTACATCATTTATCTTAACCGTCTGTTTGCCAAGCTTGTTGTTCATAAACTTCCCCCCATTAATCCTATAATGTAATATATCACTCCCACAAAGGCTGATGCAGTTATTCCATACACTAAGACAGGACCTGCAATAACAAACATCTTTGCCGCAAGTCCTAACACAAGCCCCTCCTTCTTAAATTCCATAGCGGGCGATACAATCGCGTTTGCAAAACCCGTAATCGGCACAAGAGTACCCGCACCGGCATATTTTGCAATCTTTCCGTATACGTTTATTCCTGTTAAAAACGCCCCCAAAAACACCATTGTCACACTTACTGCCGTTCTTGCGGTTTCTTCATCAATACCAAATGCCTTATTATATAAATCATAAAAAGCTTGTCCGATAACACAAATAATACCGCCGACCAAAAAGGCACAAATTATATCTTTTATAATTGTACTGTTGGGCGACTTTTGATTTAAGTAATCTAAATACTCTTTTTTGGAATATTGCATCGTATTAATCTCCGTTCCGCTGAATATTACAGCTAAATTTTATATACGGATATTATTTGTTATTTTATCTGATTTATTCATCACTTAGCTTCTTTCTCATATCAGAGAGAATTTTCTTTTCCAGACGTGAAACCTGCACCTGAGATATGCCGAGCATCTCTGCTGTTTGAGCCTGGGTTTTCATTTGGAAGTACCTCATATAAACAATTTTTTTATCTCTGTCTTTAAGCTCACCAATCATCTGTCTCAGGGCGACCTTGTTGACCATATCCCCGATTTCATCTTGCTTGCTCTCGATTTTATCAACCAAAGGATTTATCTCTGATATTCCGTCATCAGTTGATGCATATATTGATTGAGGTCTGACCTGCGACTCCAATGCAACCGCTAAATCTGATGCAGAAATTCCGATTTCATCAGCTATTTCGGCAATAGTCGGCTCGTTGCCTTTAATGGCGGTAAGCCGCTCTTTGATGCTCATAGCCTTGATTGCCGTTTCCTTCAGACCTCTGCTGACCTTTATCATACCATCATCTCTGAGATACCTTTTGATTTCACCAATAATCATAGGCACTGCATAGGTCGAAAATTTGACATCATATGATACATCAAATCTCTCCGTTGCCTTTATTAGTCCTATACTTCCTATCTGTGTTAAATCTTCAATATCATACCCTCTGCCTGAAAAACGCTTAACCACACTGTGGACAAGCCCCATATTTCTTACAATAAGTTCCTCTCTTGCGTTTTCATCACCTTCTGTCACCTTTTTTAACAAAGCCTCGTTATCAGATGTGAAATCTTTAATTTTCAAATGAGGCACCTACTTTTTTGGTCATTGTAACCGTCGTTCCCACGCCAAGCTCTGACTCCACCTTAAGGGTATCCATAAAGCTCTGCATTACAGTAAATCCCATTCCGCTCCGTTCATCATCTTTAGAATCAGAGTATAAGGGCTGCATAGCAAGAGGTACATCGGCAATTCCGCACCCCTTGTCCGAAACAACAATCTCTACAGTCTGTCCTGAGATTTTACACCTCATTTCCACTATGCCTCTCATTCCCGAATACCCGTGTATTATAGCATTGGTTACCGCCTCCGACACAGAGGTTTTTATATCGGCAAGCTCCTCAACGGTAATATCCAGCTGTGTGGCAAAAGCACCTGCCGCCGCTCTTGCAAATGCCTCGTTGCAACTTTTACTCGGAAACTCAATCTTTATGTAATTTTCCATTTTCATATCTCCTTACCGCCGCTTACGGCTAAATTATCTGTTATGTTATAAATTATATAGATGTATTATCCGAACTCTATTAATCCCTTAAGCCCCGACAGCTCTATAATTTTATTCACCTGAGGCGAAGTCCTTATTATCAGCATCTTTCCTCCCATTGCTTTTATAAGCTTATACCTGCCAATCAGCATACCTATACCCGAGCTGTCCATAAAGTCAACTCCGTCAAAATCCATAACAAGATTAATGATACTGTGTATATTAATTTCTTTGTCGATTTTTTCCCGTATTTCTGCAGCACAGCTTTGGTCAAGCTCTCCGTTAAGCTTTGCCACCAGCGTTGTGCCTACACGTTCTAATCTCATCTCCATTTTCTTCACTCCTATTCTGTTATTTAAAAATTATATCACGTTTACAATATTTCCCAAATATTTTCGTAACCAAAATACTGACACGTTAAAAAATTTTTGTAAAAAATAATCTTTTTTATGACAAAAACCCTACCATTTTTTCTTTTTATATGTTATAATAACCTCACGGCATAAACAAAATCAGAGATTTTGATGCCTGAGAGAACATTTGAACATACCACTCCGCAACACCTTATAGGTGTGCTTCATTGCAGAGGAGAGAAAATCTTTCAGATTTTCTGTTTATATGTTATAATAACCTCACGGCATAAACAAAATCAGAGATT
>CADAVS010000052.1:0-12352 GCA_902791425.1 uncultured Ruminococcus sp. | reverse complement strand
GTGCTTCATTGCAGAGGAGAGAAAATCTTTCAGATTTTCTGTTTATATGTTATAATAATTGTTAAAAGGAGGTCGTCTCTGTGATACAAAAAAAGAAAATTTCAAAGAACTTATCTCAGCTTTTGTTAATGCTGCTTGCCATCTGCGGCGGTATCTTGTTCTATTATTTGCTTTTTAAGAAGTCCGATATATCTATCTTTTTTGAAAAAGCATATGCAATTCTCTCACCTTTTCTGTATGGCTTAGTTGTCGCATATCTGCTAAACCCGATAATGATTTTTTTTGAGAGAAAGCTGTCAGACCCCGTATGGAGAAAAGACAAAAAACCTATAACCGACAAGGGACAAAAAATAGTAAAAATATCAAGCCTTATCCTTACAATGATGGTGTTCTTTCTTGCAGTATACCTTTTGTTGATGCTGATTATTCCTCAGCTTGTCACAAGTATACAAAGCATTGTAGAGCGTTTTCCCTCATATATGGCAAAGACAGGTGTGTGGCTGAATAACTTTATGCAGTCTAACCCTGAAATTATGAATATAATCAATCAGAATTGGGAAAATGTTTCAGGTTGGCTGACTGATACCCTTCTTCCGTATGTACAAAGCATAGCGGCTGATATATCGCCGAATATTTTGGGCGGAGTAGTCAGTGTTGTGTCTACTTTGTTTGATTTAATCATAGGAATAATAGTTGCTGTCTATGTTTTAAACAGTAAAAAGACATTGTGTGCTCAGGCAAAAAAAATAACCGACTCACTTTTCAGTGAGGACAGAGCCAATGCAATAATCAACAACGTACGTTTTGCCAACAAAACCTTCGGCGGTTTTCTTTCAGGCAAAATATTGGACTCTCTGATTATCGGCATAATTTGTTTTATATGCTGTGCAATTCTCAGAATACCTTACCCGTTGCTTATAAGTGTGATAATCGGTGTTACAAATATAATTCCGTTCTTCGGTCCGATTATCGGTGCTGTGCCTTGTGCCTTGCTGTTGATTATGATTAGCCCCATAAAGTGCTTGGTATTCATCATTTTTATTCTTATTCTGCAACAGTTTGACGGCAATATACTCGGCCCTAAAATTTTAGGAAACTCCACCGGCTTATCAGCTCTTTGGGTGCTTTTTGCGATTACCTTATTCGGCGGTATTATGGGCGTATTCGGTATGGTTATCGGAGTTCCGCTTTTTGCCGTTTTGTACGCAGCCATTAAAACCCATACAGAAAAGAGATTGAGTCTTAAAAATATGCCCGTTGAAACCGAATTTTATCAAGAATATGACTATCACTCCAAAGAGAATATTCACAATTCGGGAAGAGAATTCAGACTTACTGATAATAAGTCAACAAATAACAAATAAATTTATCCAAAAATACAAAAATTGGGCATATTTTTCTTGACCTTACCCACAATATGCTTTATACTAATAATATAATAATTTAAGGAGAAGTGAAATGAGAAAGACAAAGATTGTATGCACAATAGGTCCTTCAAGCAGTGACGAAAAAGTTTTTTCGGAGATGTGCAAAGCAGGACTCAATGTTGCCAGGCTTAACTTTTCCCACGGCACGCACGCAGAACATCAGAAAAAAATTGATATGATAAAAAAGGTCAGAGAAGAGCTTAATATGCCGATTGCTATTATGCTTGACACAAAAGGTCCCGAATATCGTATCAAAACATTTAAGGACTCTAAGGTGGTTGTAAAAGACGGTGCTAAATTCACATTTACAACACGGGATATAGAAGGCGACGAAACAATTGTCAGCGTAAACTACAAAAACCTTGTTGATGACCTTTCAATCGGTGACAGAATATTGGTCAATAATGGTCTTGTTATTTTTGAGGTTGTTGCAATAAATAACACAGAGGTTGAATGTGTTGTTATCGCAGGGGGTGAGTTATCTGACAGAAAGAGTATGAGCTTTCCCAACAAAGTTTTAAATCAGGTTTACCTCAGCGAACAAGATAAAGAGGATATTCTTTTCGGAATAAAAAACAATGTTGACTTTATTGCCGCATCATTTGTATCACGCAAACAGGACTTAATAGACTTAAACAACTTTATAAAAGCAAACGGCGGAGAAAACATTGACATAATTGCTAAAATAGAGAATCGCACAGGCGTAGACAACATTGAAGAAATTTGTCAGGAATGTGACGGAATAATGATTGGCAGAGGTGATATGGGCGTTGAGATACCATTTGCCGAGCTTCCTGCTATTCAAAAATACATTATCACCAAATGCCGTCTTTTAGGTAAGCGTGTCATAACCGCAACCGAAATGCTTGAGTCTATGATACACAACCCAAGACCTACCAGGGCAGAGATTTCTGACGTTGCCAACGCAGTATATGACGGCACAAGTGCTGTTATGCTTTCAGGTGAAACTGCCGCCGGCAAGTATCCTCTTGAAACAGTCAAAACAATGTCTGATATCGTTATGGAAACTGAGGAGCATATTCACTATTCAAAGCGGTTTAGAAACAATGATTTCAAAATCAAAAATCGTCTTGATGCTATTTCTCACGCTACCTGCGGTATGGCGATAGACATAGGTGCTAAAGCCATAGTGGTTTCTTCAATTTCGGGTATGACAGTCAGAATGATATCTCGCTTCCGTGCCCCGACAGATATTATCGGTATGGCAACAAATAAAACTGTATGGTATAAACTTGCATTATCCTGGGGTGTTTTGCCTGTCTTGTCAGAGCAATTCAACTCAACTGATGTACTTTTCTATCACGCACTTGCCGCCGCAAAAAACAATTTACCTCTGTCAAAGGGTGACAGCATTGTTATGACAGGCGGAATAACAAACGGCAATTCAGGAAACACAAATCTCATAAAGATTGAAACAGTTTAAAATCAGTTCACGTTAAAAGGGAGTAGCTTGCGAATTTTTCGTTTCTTTGGCGTCAGTACGGCATTAAACCCGCTTAAGAATTAAATGGCGAGACTTTTACTGAGGTTTTTTCTCGGTAAAAGTCTTTTTTATTACATAAGAAAAAATGGATAATATTATACACATATAAATTATGGCTCTGTTAAATAAATCCGGAGCGGAATGGAGTTTTTTTATGGCAGAATTATTTTCAAACGTTTTAAACATAACGTGGCAGCAGGGCGTTATGTGGATAATCGGCGGTCTGCTGATTTATCTTGCAATTGTAAAAGATATGGAACCCTCCCTATTGTTGCCAATGGGCTTTGGTGCCATCTTGGTAAACCTACCTATGTCGGGTGCCGTCACTCAAATATACGATGGCATTGCCGAAATCGGCGTTATTGACGTACTTTTTGACGCAGGAATAGCCAATGAACTGTTCCCTCTGTTGCTTTTTGTGGGAATAGGTGCAATGATTGACTTTGGTCCCTTGCTTTCAAACCCAAAACTTATGATTTTCGGTGCCGCCGCTCAGTTTGGTATTTTCTTCACCTTAAGCCTTGCCGCCTTGCTGGGCTTTGATTTAAAGGACGCGGCATCAATAGCAATTATCGGTGCGGCTGACGGCCCTACATCTATATTTGTTGCAAACTTCTTTAACTCTAAGTACATTGGTGCAATTATGGTTGCGGCTTACTCGTATATGGCACTTGTTCCGCTTATACAGCCGCCCGTTATCAAGGCTCTGACCACCAAAAAGGAGCGTATGATAAGAATGCCTTACGAACAGAAAAACATATCAAAGCGTACAAAAATTCTGTTCCCTATAATCATAACGGCAATTACAGGTATCGTATCACCGCGAAGCGTTGCTTTGATTGGCTTTTTAATGTTTGGCAATCTCATCCGTGAATGCGGAGTGCTTAACTCACTTTCAGACACAGCACAGAATGTTCTTGCTAACCTTATCACTCTGTTTTTGGGAATTACCATTGCATCAAAAATGCAGGCAGAATACTTTTTAACAGCCGAAACCCTTATGATAATCGGATTGGGTCTTGTGGCGTTTATCTTTGATACCGCAGGCGGAGTTGTATTTGCAAAGATTTTAAATCTGTTTTTGCCTGCAAGCAAAAAAATAAATCCAATGATTGGCGCCGCAGGAATTTCTGCCTTCCCAATGTCTGCACGAGTTGTTCATAAGCTTGGACTTCAAGAGGACAATCAAAACTTTTTGCTTATGCATTCAATCGGCGTAAACGTGTCAGGTCAGATTGCATCTGTTATCGCAGGCGGTCTGATACTCAACTTATTGGGTTAGGGGGTAAATTATGAATATAAACGAAATGATATCTACTCTGCCCATTATGGCAAAGGGTATGTTAGGAATTTTTATCGTGACAGCAGTAATTATATTGTCAATGATATTGCTTAATAAATTTTCAGGCAAATGATTATTGCTTAGGCTTAAAATTTGTGCGTTCAAGGTGTAATCACTGAAGAAGAATGTGTTAATGCCAATTACAGCAAAATATTTTTTTAGATAAAAGCGGTTGACTTTTTTTGAGCTTGGGTATATAATAAATATAGAAAAAGGCAGTCCGTTGAACGGCTCGCCAATATAGGATTAAGAATTAGTCGCTACATTTGACGGTGTGGGCGACTAATTTGCTTTTATTTCGAAAACTACCAAAAAGATAATTGTAAAAATCAATATCCTTAATAATATTTTCCCCATAAAGCAATCACCCCCTTCCATTATGTAATGGTATGTGGGGCGAGCCGTCCACGGAATGTTCATTCCCGAACTGCCTATCGAGTTCCCTCGATGCAGATATTATACAACATTTTCCACTTAAATTCAATACATTTCATCAAAATAGTTTCTTACGCAAAACAAAAGACACGAACACTGCTCAAGTTGAGTAATATTCGTATCTTTTTAGCACTCATTTTTGTTATACCTCTATCCACTTTATTGCCTTATTTCTTTTAAACCAGGTCAATTGCCGTTTGGCGTATCTGCGTGACTCCTGTTTGATTTTATCAACCGCCTCATCAAGTGTACAATTCCCGTCTATAAATTCCACAATCTCTTTATAACCGATTGCCTGCATAGCGGTTGAGTTTCGCCTCACACCCATATCAAGCAGACGCTTTACTTCCTCCAACAAGCCCTTTTCCATCATAATGTCCACACGCATATTTATGCGTTGGTACAACTTTTCGCGTTCCATCATAAGACCGTAAATTTCAGCGTCATAAATCGGCTCCTTTACGGCCTCCTTATCCGCCTCGGTCTTTGTCATTCCGCTTGTCTTGCATATTTCAAGAGCACGTATAACCCTTTTGACATTGTTCTGATGCACTTTTTCCGCTTCTGTTGGGTCTGCTTCTTCAAGAAGCTTATGCAGATACTCCGCTCCGTTTTTTTCGTACAACCTCCAAAGCTCAGCTCTGTAATTGTCATCTCTTTTCTCTTCTGAAAACTGTATATTATTTATTATACTGTCAATATATAATCCCGTACCGCCGCACAGAATTGGCAACTTATTTCGGCTTGATATCTCGTCTATACAACCTCTTACCTTGCTTACAAAGTCTGCAACGCTGTAATCTGTATTCGGGTCTAAAAAGTCAATCATATGATGCGGTATCCTTGCTTGCTCCTCCTTTGTTGCCTTGGCTGTTCCTATATCCATATACTTGTATATCTGCATAGAGTCGCAGGAAATAATCTCACCATTATGTTTTTCGGCATATTCTATTGCAAAGGAGGTCTTACCTGACGCGGTAGGCCCCACAACACATACAATTTTCTGTTTTTTTTCACTATCACTCATATAATCAAACCCTGCGTTTAAACATTTTTTCTATCTCGGTCTTTGATATTTCAACCTTTATCGGTCTGCCGTGGGGACAAGTTTTTATTCCCTTATCCTCCATAGATACAACCTTTTCAATTATATCCTGCATCTCTGCGTAGTTCAACTTTTTATTCGCCTTTATAGCATATTTGCAAGCTATCATATCGAGAGTGCGTTCCTCAAATTCCGCCAATGATGTTTTGTTCATATCAGCTAAAGCATCACTTATTTCAAGAATTAAATCTCTAATCTCAGCTTCACTTGTTATAACAGGCGTTGCATTAACTATTATACTGCCCGAACCGAAATCCTCTATATCGAAACCAAAATGGCTAAAAGCATCTAAGTTTCTCAGCACCGCATCTGCCTCCGAATAGTCAAGCTGTATAATCATCGGTGCAAGCAACAGCTGTGAAAATGTTTCCCTCTCATAGTACGATTTCTTCAGGTTTTCAAACCTATATCTCTCGTGTGCGGCGTGTTGGTCAATTATATATAAAACATCATCACTTTGACACAATACATATGTATCAAAAATCTGTGCAATCGGCTTCGGTAAATCTCTGACAACCTCTTTCCTTTCCGTTGCTGTATCCGTTGTGATATTTGTCTGCTCTGCGACGTCTTTTTGGGTCTTGGCTTTGTTGCTTTTCTTTACATCATCATCTAAAAAGTTGACGCCGATAAAGATATCATTTAACTTTTCCTTTTCCTCTTTTGTGGGCATAACATTGTCAAGATATTCTTTTACAATTTTTTTATCTATCTTTTCTCTTTGTTCTGCACCACTTGAATGAGTGTGAAATTTAATCTTATCTTCGGGTTTAACAGGCTCGTGCAAAGACTTTGCAGCAGGCATCTCTGCCATAATCTTCTCTTGAACATATTTCTCCTCGTTGCTCTTGACTTCGGAATTATGTTCAGCCTTACGATAATTTTCACCGCCGATTAAAGCATTGCTGACAGCGTGATATACAATCTCATATATTCTGTTCTCATTTGAGAATTTTATCTCTGTCTTTGCAGGGTGAACATTTACATCAACACAATCAAGGGCAATACTTAAATTAATAACGAAAAAGGGGAACTTTCCAACCATTATGGAATTTCTGTATGCCTCACCCACAATCTTGGATATAACATTATTTTTAATATATCTGCTGTTGACCAACAAGGTCTGACGGGTTCTGTTACCCCTTGATATTTCAGGCTTTCCGATAACACCGCTCACCCTTACGTTATCCTCTGTATAATCAAGGGGTATAACCGCTTTTGCGTGGTCAATGCCGTAAATCTTGAGTATTACGTTTTTCAGCACTCCGTCACCTGATGTCGAAAAAACTTCTTTATCGTCACAAACATAGGTGAACGAAATCTCTGGGTGTGCAAGTGCAATACGGCTGACAACGTCGGCAACATAGCCTGCCTCTGTGGAGTTTTTCTTCAAAAACTTCATTCGTGCAGGAATGTTTTCAAAAAGGTTTTTGACAATCATTGTCGTGCCTGTTCCGCAGGCAATCTCCTCTTTACTACATACCTTGCCTCTGCTAAGCTGAACAAAAACTCCTTCTTCGTTTTCTTCTGTTTTTGTTATCACATCAACATCGGCAACCGCACAAATACTCGATAAAGCCTCACCTCTAAATCCCATTGTGCCAATTCTGTATAAATCGTCAATGGTTTTCAGCTTACTTGTAGCGTGACGCAAAAATGCTGTTTCAACTTGATTTGGCTCTATTCCACAGCCGTTATCACATATTCTGATATATTCTATGCCGCCTTTGCGAATTTCAATCTCAATTGAAGTCGAACCGGCATCTATTGAATTTTCCACCAATTCCTTGACTACGGCAGACGGTCTTTCGGCAACCTCCCCCGCCGCAATTTTATCGGTAATATCCTGTGGCAACACCTGAATATTCGGCATTTGCGTCACCTCGTTTCATTTAATTATTTTTTGCTTTAGCCTGCAAATCATATAATGCAGTAAGTGCCTGCATAGGCGTCATAGCATTTAAGTCCATTGCTTTGAGTTCATCACAAACCTCATTGCCTGCACCGCTCAAAAAGCCTATTTGGTCATTATCAACTCTATTTACCTTTGCAGTATTAATCTTTGCACTGCTGACCTCACTTCCGTCGTCAGCCTCAAGGGATGCAACAATTTCTCTGGCACGGTTTACAACAGACTTTTTCACACCGGCAAGAGCCGCTACATCCACGCCGTAGCTCTCGTCAGCTCCGCCTCTGATTATTTTTCGTAGGAAGTTTATGGTTCCGCCGTGTTTTTTGACTGCTATACAATAATTCTTTACATTTGGTATTTTACCCTCAAGCTGTGTCAGCTCGTGATAATGAGTTGCAAACATAGTCTTTGCACCGCATTTTTTTGTATCTGCGATATATTCAACAACCGCCCAAGCTATGCCTAAGCCGTCATATGTGCTTGTTCCTCTGCCTATCTCGTCAAGTATAACAAGACTCTTGTTTGTGGCGTTATCAAGAATGTACGAAACTTCATTCATCTCAACCATAAAGGTACTCTGCCCCGACGATAAATCATCAGAGGCACCCACACGTGTAAAAATCTTATCCACTATTCCGATTTCCGCACTGTCTGCGGGAACAAAGCTGCCCGCCTGTGCCATCAGTACGATTATGGCTGTCTGCCGCATATAAGTGGACTTACCTGCCATATTCGGTCCCGTTATAATGGAAATCTGATTTTCACGGTTATCCAGAATTGTATCATTTGCAATAAACGAACCGCCCTTTAAAAGTTTTTCCACAACGGGATGTCTGCCGCCTTTAATTACGATTTTGTCAGACATATTAACTGTCGGCATAACGTAATTATATCTGTCGGCAACTGCGGCAAAGGAGCATATCATATCAACAATAGCAACAACCTCGGCGGTTTTGCAAATTCTTTCAAAGGCGGCTGCGGTTTTCTCTCTCACCTGACAGAAAATTTCATACTCCATATCAACGCTTTTTTCGCTTGCGGTAAGTATTTCCTCCTCCATCTCCTTAAGCTCGGGAGTAACGTATCTCTCACCACCCGTCAAGGTCTGCTTTCTGATGTAATATTCCGGCACTAAATCAAGATATGAATTGCTGACCTCTATATAATAGCCGAAAACCTTGTTAAATCCAAGCTTCATTATCTTGATGCCCGTTTTCTCTTTTTCCTTTTCAAGCACATCTTTTAACACGCTTTGTCCGTTTCTTACCAGGTTTCTCACTCGGTCGAGTTCTTCATTTGCCCCCTCTTTAATCATATTGCCGTTCCTCAATGTCGCAGGTGCATCATCATCTATGTATGTTTCAATCAACTCTTTTACATCATCAAGCGTATCCATTTTTTCGGCACAGCTTGTCAACATCCTTGCACTCGCTCCCTGAAGGCAGTTTGAAAGTTCAGGAAGCCGTGCAACAGAGTCCTTTAAGCTTTTAAGGTCACCGCAGTTTGCATTCTTGTATACAATACGATTTATCAGCCTTTCTATATCACGTACGCCTTTCAGCGACTCCCTCATTTCCTCACGCATAATCGGGTCGGAAACAAGCTCCGCAACTGCAAGATGTCTGTTGGTTATAGCCGCACAATTGCAAAGAGGTGCAGTCAGGCTTTTTCTTAAAAGCCTTGCCCCCATTGCAGTACAGGTCATATCTATGGTATTGATAAGTGACCCCTTTGCCTTTCTGTCTCTGACTGTTTCAAGAATTTCAAGATTTCTCAGGCTATACATATCCACCTGCATCTTTTCGGCATCACGGTTTACATCAATACCCGTTATATTCTTAATTTCGGTTTTCTGTGTTTCTTCCAAAAAAGTCAACAAGGCACCAACCGCCCTGATACAGTAAGTCTTGTCCTCAGGCAAAACGCTTTCCGTTTTGCCAAATTGACTTAATACCTTGTTCTTTGCCTCGTCTAAATCATACGCCCAATCGTAATAATTTCTTACAAACCCGTGTGATTTTTCGCGGATTTCATCAACTAAATCTATATTCTCATAACCTTCGAGATTGATTATGGTTTCCGACGGCGAATATTTAACAAGCTCGTTAAAAAGCTGAGTCTTAAACTCACTTCCATCAAAATCCGTAACAGAACATTCACCCGTAGTAATATCCGCAAATGCCGCCGCACAGCCATCAGTCCCTACACATACAGAACACATATAATTATTTCTGTCTGAATTCAGTGCCGCAGAGTCCATAATTGTTCCGGGGGTAATAACCCTGCATACCTCACGTTTTACTATTCCCTTTGCAAGCTTTGGGTCCTCTGCCTGCTCACATATGGCAACAGAATATCCTGCCAAAACCAGCTTAGATATATAGCTGTTTGCAGCGTGAAAAGGCACACCGCACATAGGAGCCTTTTCGGGAAGGCCGCAGGCACGTCCCGTCAATGTAATGTCCAAAACCCTTGATGCAATCTCAGCATCCTCAAAAAACATTTCATAAAAGTCACCTAAGCGATACATCAGTATACTGTCAGCATATTGGTCCTTTACTTCAAAATACTGTTCCATCATAGGTGTCAGGGCTGATCTATCAATTATGTCTGGCACAAAAACTCCTCCATTTCATAAAAGGCGGATAAATATCCGCCTGAAAAATATTAATGATGGCATCCGCCGCAGGTGCTGCAAGAACCTGAGCAACCGCTGTGTCCGTCGTCAACCGCAACCCCCTGCTTAATAATGTTATCCATAGATGTTAAAGTCATTTCAAAAATTCTCGATGCCTTAACATACTCTTTAATAACTTCGTTTTCCATAATTTTGTTGAACTCACCCTGAAGAAAGTCGTTAACTTCCTCTATTTCTTCTTTGGTAGGCTCCTTGCCTTCAAATTCAGCTAACTTCTTCTCTCTTGTTTCGTTGTAATTGCTGATTAGTGCTGAAGCTTCTTCATCCTCCATAAGATGTCTGCTCGCCTCTGCGGCAGCTTTTTTTTCGTCACTCATAGCGATTAAATCAGCAAGCTCCTTTGCCTTTTCAAATATTTGTTCTTTTGACATTACTCAAATCTCCATTCCGCCGCAATACACGGCATTTAATCTATTATATAATATCACCAAACAAAGACCAAGTCTGTGCCTTTGTGATTTTTACATTTACCATCTGTCCCAAAAGAGAAATATCTCCGGCAAAGTTCACAACCTTGCCGCCCTCTGTTCTGCCTGTCAAAGTGTTTTCATTATTTTTGCTTACACCTTCAACCAAAATCTTTTGGACAGTTCCTTCATACTCCTTATTCTTCCTTGCAGAGATTTCGTTCTGAACCTCCAACATTCTGTCAAAGTTCCTATGCTTTTCCTCTTGAGTTAAGCAATCCTCCATCTCTGCGGCAGGCGTACCCACCCTTTTGGAATATATAAAAGAAAATATAGTGTCGTACTCAACCTCTTTTAAAATATCAATTGTACGCTCAAAATCCTCATTTGTTTCCCCGGGGAAACCAACAATTATATCCGTTGTTAAAACAATATCGGGAATAGCCTCTTTCACCTTTTTAATTATATCAAGATACTGCTCTGATGTATATTTTCTGTTCATCATCTTTAAAATTCTGTCAGACCCCGATTGAACAGGCAAATGCAGTTGATTGCAAATCTTTTCCTCTTCAGCCATAGCTGTTATAAGCTCGTCCGATATGTCTTTTGGGTGCGAGGTCATAAATCTTATTCTTTCAATTCCGTCAATTCTGCAAACCTCACGCAGAAGCTGAGTGAAGTTCAAGCCGTCAGTTAAATCATTACCATATGAGTTTACATTTTGGCCAAGGAGCATAACCTCTTTATACCCCATCTTTGCAACATCTCTGACTTCATCCAAAATACGTTCTGCACTTCTGCTCCGTTCTCTGCCGCGTACATACGGAACAATGCAGTATGTGCAGAAGTTGTTGCATCCATACATAATAGGAATTTTTGCAAGAGGAATATCATCTCTCTTATAGCTGATATCCTCAAAGACAGAGCCGTCCTCGTTCTTTATATCAAACTCCCTCTTGCCCTCTAATACGTTATACAAAAGCTGAGGGAAGCGATACAGAGCGTGAGTACCGAAAACCAAGTCAACGTGCTTGTATCTCGACTTGATTTTATTGGCAATATGCTCCTGTTGCATCATACAGCCGCATACGGCAATTATGACATCTTCTCTCTTACGTTTTATATTTTTTAATGCACCTAAATTCCCAAACACACGAAGTTCAGCGTTCTCACGTACGGCACAGGTATTATATAATATAAAGTCAGCCTCGCTTGCCTTATCGCAGAAATCGTATCCCATATCATACAGCATACCTTTTATCTTTTCGCTGTCACTGCTGTTTTGCTGACAGCCATATGTTTCAACGAACGCAAGGGGATGCACAGAACGATTTTCTATATTTTTTCTTATTTTGTAAATATATTCTCTCTGCTGAGCCATTTCCTCATCAGAGATAGTTCGCTTGCTTTGATTTTCAGACATTTACCAAGCCTTTCCGACTCTTACTGAGCCTCATTTCTGTATTTTTCAAGTATTCTTTCAATTCTGGATACAGGTGTTAAAAGGTCGCTTATTGATGAA
>CADAVS010000051.1 GCA_902791425.1 uncultured Ruminococcus sp. | reverse complement strand
AGCCATTAAGAGAATACGAAAGCGAAAACAACATGAAAGTGTGTATTGTAGGGCTCATGAGAGAAGAGGGAGGAAGAAGAGAAAGCACAAAATGCTTTGTTAAGTACCCCAAAGGCATGTATCACTTTCACCCGTTAGCAGTTGTAACAAAGGACTGGGAGGATTGGCTGATTGAAAAGTATGATATCAAGCTATGTGATTTATATTATCCACCTTATAACTTTGAAAGAACGGGTTGCGTTGGTTGCCCCTATAATATAAAACTTCAAAAATCTCTTGATACTTTAGAGGAATTATTGCCAAACGAGAGAAAAAGAGCTGAGGTTATATGGGAACCAGTTTACGAAGAGTATAGGCGAATTGGCTATAGACTTAGATAGAAAAAGGAGATATTGAAAAATGAAAATATTTGATGTATATCTTAAATTTATCGCCTATGTATTAGATAAAAGATCAATTATTAAACTGCATGAAATCGGTGAAGATATAGATTCTTCATATAAGCATGGTTATTTAACATTAGAAGAATATCATAGATTAAAATACTGTATTAATAAATGTATTGAAGAGATAAATACCGAAAGAATTCGTAAAATGATGGAGGCTACGTATGAATAAATTAATCAGCAGACAGGCGGCGATTGATGCATATGTACCAACAAAACACATGAATGTTTTAGTTGCGTGCGAAGAATCGCAGAGAGTCTGCCTGGCTTTTCGGGAAAGAGGACATAGAGCATATAGCTGCGATATTCTGGATTGTTCCGGCGGTCATCCCGAATGGCATATCAAGGGGGATGTGTTGCCACTGATTAATGGCCGATGTGAATTTGAGACGATGGACGGTTTAAAGCATAAGATAGATAGCAAGTGGGATTTAATCATAGCACATCCACCTTGTACTTTTCTGTCAAACGTGGCAACGCGGCAATATTCGCTTAAATGTTGCCCACCAGAAAAGGTCGTTGCACGGTGGGAAGAAAGAGCAAAAGCCGCTGTCTTTTTCATGAGATTTGCACTTGCTGATTGTGATCACATTGCAGTGGAAAATCCAGTCGGTTTTATGAACTCTGCTTATAGAAAGCCAGACCAAATTATTCATCCATATTATTTCGCGGAAAATGAAAACGACAAAGAAAACTATCACGAAAAGAGAACGTGCTTATGGCTAAAGGGGCTACCGTTGCTCAAAAGAAAAAACGATTTGCCAATTCCGCCGCCAATGTACATCTTACAAGGAGAAAAAGGCAAAGGTAAAAAAATCGGTTGGTGTGAAGGAATGAGAAATATCAAAGGCGGTCAAGATGAACGCGCAAAAGCCAGGAGTAAAACATTTCCTGGCGTTGCAAAAGCAATGGCAGAACAATGGGGGTGACATGAAAATGAATAATACAACAGATAATAAAACTGTAAATAAGAAAATTTGCGGTCTGAAGTTGCCGCAGGAAGTGAATGATTATATTAGAAACAGAGCTAAAATTGAAAACAGATCCTTAGCTAATGTGATTGCTATGATCGTTATGGAATATTTCAGCAAAGAACAGGAACAGGAGGAAAATTAAGATGAAAACAACTGTATTTGCAAAGAGAATTAGAACAAAAGAGGGAAAAAGTTTTACAGAATTCGTAACAAGTTTGGAACGCAAGGATGGAACAAGGCAGTACATGCGCGTGATGTATTCCGGAAAGGATAGGAACAAAGAATTCAACGCAGACGAATGTCCTATGATTATTGAATTTGACAGATCGAGCGCAAACTCATCTACTAAAACATACGTTTCAAAAACAGGCGAGGAACGAAAGAGTTATACCTTATGGATTAAAGATTATAACAGAACGAATGAAACATATGTGGATCATACATTAGACGATTTCATTTAATAGTAGGAATGTTTAAACGGGGATGGGATGGAAAAATCCCGTCCCTATTTTATATGAGGTAGTAATATGGCTAAAATAAAAAACACTGAAAAAGTGAATTTGACCGGAAAATCTGTTTCAGAATTGTCCAGGCTATCCGCTAGTGAAATTAAGAAATTTGACAGGGCTAACCTTGCGCGAATTGTCACAAAATTAAATAGTGCTGCAAATAAAAGATTAAAAAGATTAGAACAATCTGAATACAGTACACCCGCGATGCGGGCGGCTAAAGTCGGAAATGGTAAAAAATTTTCTGTTAAAGACAAGAGTCTGAAACAACTGCGGGCAGAATATATTCGTGTATCTAATTTTTTAAAATCTTCTACCAGCACGAAAAAAGGATATAAGACATTTCTGCGTAATATGAAAAAATCGTTTGAAAATCGCGGTGTGAATATCCAAGGCGGTGCGATTGAAACGCAGAATTTTATAGACAAGGAAACTAGGATTATTGATTGGCTGCGTGAACGCAATCCGATGTTATACGAATCCGCTTACAAATACGAAACAATGGAAAAAATAAATGAATATTTAAATAACGGGAATTTATCAGAATCGACAATAAAAAGAAGACTGAATAAATGGTTGAAACAGACCTACGAACAACAACAGCGGAATAGCAGTATTGATACGTCTAATTTTTTTGACATAACAGATGATGAGGAATGACATATGTTTATTGATAATTTACAATCGGATCGTATTTATAAACCGAATGAAATAGTTGAAATGTGTGAATTATCAATGACAGATGCAGTAACAGTATTAAAGAGACAATATAAGAAAAAATCAATCCATTATTTTAATGTTGCGTGCGCGTTTGATATAGAAACATCCAGTTTTATGAATTCCAACAATGAAAAAACTGCCATTATGTATGAATGGACATTAGGAATAAATGGCCTGTGTATGATAGGCAGAACATGGCATGAATTCATCACAGTCATTAATAATTTAGTTGAAATGTTGGGACTTGATGAAAATAACAGATTGATAATAGGCGTGCATAACTTAGGGTATGAATTTCAATTCATGAGACATTATTTTGAATGGGAAAATGTGTTTTCAGTCGAAATTAGAAAACCTGTGTATGCAGTAACAAAAGACGGTATAGAATTCAGAGATACATATATTTTATCCGGTTATAAACTGGAAACGGTCGGTAAAAATCTGCATACATACAAGGTTGAAAAAATGGTCGGTGACTTGGATTATAAAAAAATCAGAAACAGCAAAACAGTATTGACAGAAAAAGAAATTGGCTACTGCATTAATGATGTGAAGGTAGTCATGGCATACCTGCAGGAATGCATAGACAGTGAAGGAAGCATAGCCAAAATTCCTTTAACTAAGACAGGGTATATTAGAAGATATGTTCGTAATGCCTGTTTTGGATATGACATGAAACAGAAGAATTATAAACGGTTTGACTACATGTCACTAATGCAGGGGTTAACACTAGAACCGGAAGAATATTTAATGCTGAAAAGGGCATTCTGCGGTGGCTTCACTCATGCTTCACCATTCTATAGTGGTGAGATATGCGGTGATGTTATGTCTATGGATCTGACAAGCTCATACCCCACGCAGCTATGCTTGCCTAAATTTCCAATGTCAAAGGGTGAAAAGCATGTAGTGAAAAGTAAAAAAGATTTTGAGGAAAGTCTGAAATTATATTGTTGTTTATTCGATATTGAGTTAGAAAACGTACAAAGTAAATTTTTATTTGACGCCTATATTTCAAGATCCCGCTGCATATCCTGTGAAAACCCTGTGTTATCAAATGGCCGGGTAGTATCTGCTGACAGTCTGACCATTACCATTACTGAACAGGATTTTAATATTATAAGGAATGTTTACACATGGGATAAAATCAGAATCGGTACAATGATACGGTATCAGCGCGGATATTTACCAAGAGATTTTATCCGGTCTGTATTGGAATTGTACAAAAGTAAAACAGAGTTAAAAGGGCTGCAGGGTGATGATGAAAATGGCGTGCCGTATTCAGTGACATATCTGTCCAGGAAAGAAATGTTGAACGCATGTTATGGCATGACAGTAACAGATATAGTACGGTCTGAGATTATATATGCAGACGATTGGACAGAGGAAGAACCGGATCTTAACGCCGCCATTGAAAAATACAACAATAGCAAAAGCAGGTTTCTATTCTATCCTTGGGGTGTATGGACTACTGCATGCGCGCGTACTGCTGTATGGTCCGCAATATTTAATTTAAAAGAAGATTATATTTATTGCGATACGGACAGTGTTAAATTCACGCATCCCGAAAAACACGCAGGATATTTTGAAAGATATAACAGGATGATCACTGAACAATTGATAGAAACATGCAGACATTTTGAATTCCCGAAGGAATACGTTCATCCAAAAAATAATAAAGGAAACGAAAAACAGCTTGGTACATGGGATTTTGACGGCATATATGAAAAATTTAAAACGTTAGGCGCAAAGCGGTACATGCTATTATATTCAAATGATGCAAGAAACGGGGATACCGCAGGAAAATACAGTCTGACAGTTTCCGGGTTGAATAAGAAAATCACATTGCCGTATCTGCTGGATAAATACGGCAATGAGATATTCAATGCATTCAGCAACAATTTATATATCCCTGCTGGATATACCGGAAAAAACACGCATACCTACATTGATGACATGCGCTCCGGGCAGATCAGAGACTACCAAGGGAATATAGCGCATTATGCAGAATACAGCAGTGTTCACCTTGGATCTTCCGATTATAGTCTGGCCATCGCGCAGCTATATATTGATTTTCTGCTATCTATTAAATAGGAAGGAACATATGACAAATAAAATTAAATATTACAGTCTGAAAAATATCCTAAAAAAGAACGCGCAATATAATATTATCATCGGACAGCGTTCTAATGGTAAAACATACGCGGTTAAAAAATACGGACTAGAACGCTATATAAGAACCGGTGAACAAATGGCATATATCCGCAGGCAGGATGTAGACTTGAAAAAGGACAAATGCGATAACTTATTCTCCGATATCGTGGACAATGGCATTATTGCAGAATTGACAGAAGGAAAATTTACGAACGTATATTATTATTCGTCTAGATGGTATTTATGCTATTACGATGAAAGCGGGGATAGACACAACGATGAAAAGCCGTTTTGTTTTGGATTTTCATTAACATCAATGGAACATTACAAAAGTACTTCATTCCCGAATATAACAACTGTATGTTTTGATGAATTCATTTCACGCAATATTTATTTATCGGATGAATTTATTGTATTTGAAAATGTACTATCCACCATTATTAGAAATAGAACGAATGTAAAAATATTCATGTTGGGGAATACTGTAAATAAATACTGTCCATATTTTTCTGAAATGGGCTTGCGCCACATACGCCAGCAGAAGCAAGGAACGATAGACTTGTACACATACGGGGAAACAGAGTTAAAAGTGGCGGTGGAATACACAAAAAACACCGAACGCAGTAAAGATTCCAGCAACGTATATTTCAGTTTTGACAATCCTTCATTAAAAATGATCACTACCGGCGCATGGGAAATAGCCATTTACCCACATTGCCCGGTGAAATTCCTACCTAAAGATATAAAATTTATCTATTTTATCATATTTAATGATACCGTCCTGCAATGTGAAATAGTCATGACTGACAAGGAAAATTTCACTTTCATACACCCAAAAACAACAGAGTTAAAAGATCCCGAACATGAAATAATATTCTCCACTGAATACAACCCACTACCAAACTATCATAGAAAACTGACAAAACCACGTTCTAACATTGAGAAAAAAATTGCGTGGTACTATGCTACTGATAACGTATTTTATTCAGATAATGAAACCGGTGAAGTAGTTAGAAACTATCTGAAATGGTGTGACGGTGAAATGTGAAATGAAAAAAGGCTGCATAACAGCAGCCTTTTTATTTTCATGCGTGCATAATGTTTTTAGAATTTACTGCGGCGGTGACTACACCATTTACACCAATAACAATCCTATCGCCGGAAACTTCCATGACAGTATAGGTTCTGAACCATGTTTTGAAGGGTTTACCGTCATACGTTACGGAATTCGTAACTCTGACCGTGTCCCCGACTCTGAAACATGCTTTAACAGGTGCAGCAGGTGCAGGATGATTATTACTGACAGATCCCGCCGGATTCGCGTATTTCATCCAGGCGTTTTTATCGCCATAAAATACATCATGATCAAGGTTATCATACACGGATTGTTTAATAACAATAGTCGCGCCATTGTAATAACTGTCTGCAGAACATGCCCAAACACCATAGTTTCCCGCATTCAGCATGTCTTTAAAATTCTGAAATCCTGCGCCTGGACTATAGAACAATGGCCTAATTCCTGTTTTTTCATACACTCGATTCAGCCATGCTTTAGCCCATGTACTAAAATTCTGCCACCCCGTGCATTCAAGGTCAAGGGCTAAAACAGCTTCGCCGATATATCCTTTGATATTACCGAGGAAATAATCGGCCTCAGCTACCGCGCTGTTCCCCGTGTCCGGTCGCGCATAATGGTAAACGCCTAACAGTTTCCCGCTGTTTCTAGCCTGCTGGTAATGCGTATCGCATACAGGATTTACATACCCAGTTCCTTCAGTCGCTTTACAGATTATAAAATCACATGGGTAGTTCGCTACATTTAAATTTTTCTGATAACTAGAAACATCAATTCCCTTTAGTGTCATGGTTGTTTTCCTCCGTGATATTGTGGTGTTTAAATTCGTTTGTCAGTAAATTAATTGCATTTTTCAATTCATTAATCGTGTCCGTCATTTTTTTATTTTCATTGCTGGTTTTATAAAGCATCCACAAAGCAACAAATACCGGAAAGCCGACATTAGAAATAAATTGTGATAGTTCATTCATATAATAACACCTCCTTTCAGTAAAGATTCTATATGATTAAGTTCATTTTGTGTAGCAGGTATATGTTCAAGATGACACTCTTTCACCTGTACATATCCGGAACAAGAGCTAAGTGTCGTAGTGTGATTAGATGGATTGCCAATATAGATCTGATAATTTTCTGCTATTTCTGTTTGAGGTCTGCTTATAATAAGGTACGGTATCTTTCCGCCCATAGCGCCAGCATTGCCGGAAAAACCCCCGCTATGCTCAACGCGCGTGCGTGCATTTAAGGCGGATCCCGCAGCATTTATAAGCATTGGAGCCGCCGCCCCGCCGCTTGCGATTGTACCGGCAATACCACCGGCAATGCTTGCCACACTTGCGACGATTCCCATATAAGAACCGGATGAAATGGGAAGTGTAACAGCGGCGTTTCCAGCATACTGATACAAAGTGCCGCCAGCGCTATCACGCGTTACTTTTACTTCTGCCAGGCATGCCCCGGATAAAACATCAACATGGTAAACAACGTGAATTGATGCGCGCATTACATCTGCTACATCAAGGCCAACGATTCCAATAAATGGAAGATATAACGAAACTTCTGTATATGGCGCATAATCAAACACATTACCAAAATATTCAGCGCATGATATTGTACCACAATCAATCGTTGTATACTGATTTGTTACAATTTTTGAAGAAACGCCACTATCCAAATATCCGACTTTGATATTTTGTGCCCCGCCCGTTATAGGAGTTGCATAAACTTTGTGCAATCCAATAATTGCCTGCATCGGATCATTAAATAATTTTTTAATCTGATCAATAAAACTATCAGACCATAACCAAGCGCCAAAACTGTTAATTTCTGCTAAAGTTGGATTATAAATAGCATATAAAGATGATGCAGAACCCGTAACAGGTATAACTGCAGGGCTATCACCGCCGCCAATGTCCGGAGGATTAGGTGTTTTAGTAGGGTTAATAGGATAGTCTTTGGTAAGTTCTTTAGTCTGCCCCTGGGGTTGATTCTGACTATTCGTTAATATCTTAATAAGGGTTGCTAACTGTGATTCTGTACTGTTATCGGGTGTAACGGTTGATTTATTCTGAACTGCGCCCGTTGTACCAACTTGACTTCTTTCGCCTTCGGTTGGCATAGGAAGTGGAACATACGTATATGTTTTAACACTTCCGTCCGGTTGCATCACGTCCTGCTGTACGGCATTATTCCATAATTCGGGGTAAGTATCTTTTAACGATTTTAATACATCATCCGGTGTATTCCATGTCGACATATCGGGAAATTTAGCATTGTTCTGATCACTTATTCCGTCTGGATTACTTTCTACCAAATTACCATACAATAAAGCGTATGCAATGTAAGAATTATTTCCGTTATTCGGTCGCTTATTATTATAAGTTGGGGTTAATAATTGAAAAGTTTTTTTATCTTCTATTCTTGACCCACCTAATACATAAAAATCATCGCCATTAAACACGGTTTCATCATGTGATGCATTAATATGATACACATTTGTTTTCGTCTCAATGTTATTGCCATTAAAATCAATGCTATATTCACCCGTAAAAGGCGTTTTACTGCATGTAAATATACCGGTTTCAATGTCTCTTCCATTAACATAACTAAAAGTAGCAGTATGTGTACCACCTAATGCCTGCATATTCCATACACCACTATTACCACTTAATACGCCCCTATAACTAACGATAGAACCGCTTGTATATACAGGTAATAAGGGCTTAATATATTTATCATTAAAATCTGTTTTTGGAACTTCAGTTACATATTTTTCAGATTCCCCTGCAACTCCTAAAGAATTCAAATACATAGCCATATATGCAAATGCGTTTTCATCGGCGTACATGGTAGCTTCACCAGTTTCCGGATTAAGGCCAAAAATTGTATTAAAAGCCCATTTATCAAAACCTTCTAAGCCTTTATCAGACATGTCAGCGGTGATATTATTCCACGTTTCGGGGTTTAATTCTTCCGGTGGATTTGCGCCCATTACTTTACCTATGTTATAAATGGAACTGTCAATGATTTTACCTAACTGAATACCCGCCGCCGCCGCCATAATAGCGGGCGTAATTTTACCCGCAACCGGAGTATTTAAAACACCTTTTACACCGTTCGTAAACTTTGTAACAGTAGAAACAGGCTTAACCTTTCCCGCTTCAACTGTAGTATTCACGATTTCATCAAAAGCGCCAGTATTTTCAACTGCTGCTGTACCGGATTGAAGATTACTATTTAATGCCTGTGCAATTTCTTCTGAACTTGATAACGGTTTACTGCCTACAACGTGTTTAGAATATCCTAAAATGTTACCGGACGGTGAAACAGTAACGTCTATTCCCGCTTGTTTGCACAATGAAAGAAATTCACTTCCAACGGTTGTATTTGCCTTATAAAAAGCGTCCTGCCCTAAATTTTCATAAATTATGTTTAAAACTTCACTATATGTTAATTTTGTAGCTTCTTCAACTACTGCCATATCAGCCTCCTGCGGTGATTAGTATAAACTCCCCATCACTATTAAATCCGCTTGAAAATTTAATAATATCTGTTTTATTTTTACAGTTATTAATCCAATTTCTACCTGGAAGATACCTGCTTTTACCTGTTTCTGTTGTCTCATTAAGAATAACAGGACATTTCATAATAGCATCCGCAAAACTCATAAGAGGATCACATGATAATTTTAAATCCCACATCCCAGTACGAACAGCGGTCATTTCAGTGATGAAATAATACCTTTTAAAATTTGGAATATAAGCATAATTAAAACCGGTTGGATTGTCATAATGAATAATAATTCCAGGTGAAACAACATTGCATTCACCGCGAAGAGTACCTAACAGCGTTTCGCCTGCGGTAATATTTTTTCGAATTTTATTATTTTCACTATTATTCACGTATAAAGAAATTTCCATATTTATACCTATAAAGAAATAAGGGCAGACAGACCGCCTGCCCCCTTATTCTTTTATGCTACAAAGAATACTACAAAATTTTCGTTAGAATCGTTGAAATATTCACAATCAAATTTAGCCCACTGATTCCAAAACTCGCCTTTTGCGTTATAGTTTGTTGTTACGCGTCTATCACGATTGCATACGCCTAACGCGTCACGGTCAAACATGACGCCTAAAATTCCACTGACTGCGATACTGTTATTATCCGGCATTGTAATATCAATTTTGGAAGTATCAGCGAATGCATACCCCTTGCCGGATGCCTGCCAATATGGAACAATTTCAGCTTTAGGCAGCGCAACAAATTCATTGTGAAATGTGTCAGACTGCAGATATGCTCCCGCAGAGCTTGCAAAGTCGGCTAACAGAACTACATGCAGAAGATCAGCCGGTGTGAAACGCGCCTTGCCGCCTACATTAAACAACGTGGAAATTTTCGCCAATCTCTTTTCATACATACCCATTACATAGGATGCAAACCGAATAAATTCGGGTTCAGTGATTGCCTTGTCTGCTGTAAGATCTGCTGCGCCTGCGTTTCTGTCCTTGTACAGTTTCAGTAAATTAACCGCCTTAACGCCGGATTTTAAATTCTGTTCCGTGGCCTGGTAGTCAGCATATACGGTCATACCGATCATATTATCAATAGTACGCATTACTAAACTGTCGATTTTAACAGTCATGGACTTATCAATTTCGTTGTAAATCATGGAAATGAAACCATTTAACTGTGCTGGGCTGTCAAAACTTTCCTTAACCTGCCTTTCTGTGAAAGACATCGGAATTTCAAAGGTTACGCGTTTGTTAAAGAACTTAGCATTAACCTTAGGCTGATAGAAAATATTCGGATCATAGCTAGTACCATCTTTCAGATTCCAGGTTTCGTTTTCGGTTGCCTCCGGCATGTCTGCGCTGATTTTTTCGCAAATGCTGCCGTACTCCCAACCATCCATTAATACAGACGGAACGGATCCGGTATAAGGTCTATTTACAAAAACTACTTTTCCAATGTGATCAACCAAGGACCGCACATAGTTATCTACTGCAGACGCGTTAAAAATCTCTGTACCAATGTCTACGACATTAGAAAGATCCTCAGTTACAAGGTCTGTTCTTCCAAGAACCTCAGATGTTACGCTATTCATTAATTCAAAAATCTGTCTTACTTCCATTTTAATTTCCTCCTATTTATTAATAAATACTAATGGTTAAAAATTTGTCAATATCCGTAAAAACATAATTATAAAAATACCAATTCCATAGTTTCCTTTCCTCTTCCAACATCTGCTGGTTGGTCGTGACTCCTATATTGCCGTGCCGGTGCGTCTCATGTGTTACACTGCCAGTAACTTTTTCAGTGCCTGTATTACCTGTGCTTAAATCACGGGTTTCAGTATCGGTTGTGTTGTGCGTTAGTTTATCTTCTGTATTGCGTGTTTCCGTTTGATTAACATCGGTTTTTCCGTTTTTTGACTGTGTATCAGCATTAGATGCAGAAGTTGAATTGAACCCATATACTGAATTATTGTCAGTACTGGTTTCTGTGCTGCTCCCGCCGGTTGTTACTGTCCCTGTATTGGTTGTAGTGTCGTTTCCTGTTATTGCATGCGTAACTGTCCCGGTATCTGTCCCGTTGTTACTGCTGTTTGTATTCTGTTCTGTATTGGTTGTTTCTGTGATATACGCATCTGTATTGTCTAATAGGTTATATTCCTGTATAGTCGTATTCCACAACCTTTTCCAATTTTCACCATAAATGGCAAACAATGCCGATGCAATTCTATTTCTACTATCTGCTGATAATGTGCCGTCATTATCCAGCAGTTTATCAATAATAACTGACACAATTTTATCGCCCGAATGGTTTCCATGATATGCAATGTCCAGGTCGTTACTGATATTTTTATCTTTCCACGGAACGTCAAAATGCTGCAAATCGGAAAAAATACCGGAATTCATCCAATTGTTATATACATCATTCAGCGTTTTGAATTCCGTCATTGTCTTTTTCCTCACCTTCTGCACTTAGTGTCTCATTAATCGCATTAGCGTTGCTTTCCCAACTAGAATTCAATGAAACAGTAATATTTGTTCCGTATTTTTCATTAACTCGTTTAAATCCATCTTGCCGACATTTCAGCATATTATCGACCAATGGTAACAATGCATCGTTATTTAACTGTGATTCATTACTGTTGATTGATTCTCGCTTCATATTATAATTCGCGTTCAATCCTAAATCATTATACCATGTCGCGCGCAGATATTGTTCTAATTCGATAATATTCTGAATGGTTGTATGCGCTCCTGTTGTCGCATATGGAGTAACCTTTAGACTATTATCTAAAAACTGATTTTCTGCGATGATTCCAAGTTTACCGGATATAATATCATTCAGATATTTTTCTGCAGATTTCTTTGTATTATCATCGGATGCGCTAATTAACGCCTGTAAACGTAGAACAATAGTTGCAATGTTCATAGATAATTCATTTTCAGTCAACGCGGTGGCGTATTTTCTGAACATAGGTAATAAACCGTAATACATAGAATCAGACGGAA
>CADAVS010000050.1 GCA_902791425.1 uncultured Ruminococcus sp. | reverse complement strand
CAGATTATGGAGTAATGGATGAAAATTTATATGTTCAGGAAGGAGAATAAATTATGGGATTATTAAAAGCAGGAATTGGAGCACTTGGCGGAGTACTCGCTGACTCCTGGAGAGATTATTTTTACTGTGAGAGCATGGATAGCGACACACTTGTTGTAAAAGGCGAGAAAAAAGCAGGCGGTCGTTCTTCCAACAAAAAAGGAACCGACAATATTATTTCAAACGGTTCTATCATCAATGTCAACGACGGACAGTGTATGATGATTGTAGAATCGGGAAAGGTTGTAGAACTTTGTGCAGAGCCGGGCGAATTCGTGTATGACACAGGCACGGAACCAAGTCTTTTCTATGGCGGTCTTGGTGAAAACATCAAAAAGAGCTTCTCTGAGGTCGGCAAGCGTTTTACCTTTGGCGGTGAACCTGCAAAGGATCAGAGAGTGTATTATTTTAACACAAAGGAAATTATGGGGAATAAGTATGGCACTCCTTCTCCTATTCCTTTCAGAATTATGGATCAGGCTATTGGCTTTCCTCTTGACATTAAAATCCGCTGTCACGGCGAATATTCTTACAGAATTACAAACCCGATGCTTTTCTACACCAATGTATGTGCAAATGTAGAAAACGCATTTACCCGTGATGAAATTGACGGGCAGTTAAAGTCAGAGCTACTCACTGCGCTTCAGCCTGCAATGTTCAAGATTTCGCAGAACAACATTTACTACGGCGCAATCCCTGCATATACAATGCAGCTTGCAGATGAACTAAATGAGCTTTTATCTTCAAAATGGAGAGACAGACGAGGCGTTGAAATCGTCGAGTTTGGAGTATCTTCTGTTAACGCAACAGAAGAAGATGAAGCAAGAATCACAGAATACCAGAGAAGTGCTGCTATGGGCAGAGATGCCAATATGCTGCGTGGCCATATGGCAGGTGCAACAGCTCAGGCTATGAATACTGCTGCCGCAAATGAAAACGGCGCAATGGCAGGCTTTATGGGTATGGGTATGGCAGGAAATATGATGGGCTCAATGGCAAACTTCATGCAGGGTGCAGATACTACCCAGAACACCATGCAGAATCAGCAGGTTAATGTAGGCTCAAATGGTTGGAAGTGCGAATGTGGAACAGATAATACAGGCAAGTTCTGCCAGAATTGTGGAAAGCCTCAGCCTGCTCAAAACGGCTGGACTTGCACATGCGGAACAGTAAATCAGGGCAAATTCTGTCAGAATTGCGGCAGTAAAAGACCGGAAGGTGCTCCGCTTTATAAATGTGATAAATGCGGATGGATACCTGAAGATCCAATGAACCCTCCAAAGTTCTGCCCTGAGTGCGGAGATATTTTTGACGAAAGCGATAAGCAATAATATTGGAGGTGCCATTATGAATTATATTGGTAAATGGCGATTTCATTCTATCGGCGTAATAAACGAGTCAGGCGAACTTATATATTTGAGCGCAGAAGAATATCTGAATTCTCCGATGCCTTATATTGACGAAACAGATGAAGATGCAGTTGCCGATGAAATGCGTGAAAGAAAGCAAATTACAAGTTCGTTGATTGAAATTTGCGATAACGGAAAGCTCTTGATGCTTATTCCTATTCCAAAAGAAGAATATGAAAGTTATCTTGCTGAATTGGAAAGCGGAGGAGAAAAAGAACTTCGCCCCGGTATGATTTGCATGAGATGTTCTGCTTGGGAAGAAAGAAATGGAGAACTATGGTTTGATTCCGGTATTGAAGGCGAAGCATTTGGTGAGGCTACGGATACTTGGGCAAAGGCTATTGATGAAAACGGACTATTCACATTTATGACAATGCGATATGAAAAGGAGTGAAAAAGTTATGGGTATTTTTGATTCTTTGAAAAATATAGCTGAAAGCACAATAAAAAGAGAGGCTTCAAAGACGATTGCCAATGCCGTAAATTCTATTGGCAAAGGCAAAAACAGGTCTGAACGCTTTAGCTTTACTGCTGTTCCACAAAATTTAAGTGAGCTTCAGGCTCTTCCTGAAGCAACGCTTGATACCCCTTTCAAAACTGTAGCACTTACCATGCTTGCATTGTGCTTGTATAAAGATAATCCAGACAGCGTTTTAGAAATGTTTGACTTTCTCAAAGGTCCCGAAAGCGTAAGTCCTTATGAAAAGCAGTTTTATAAAGACAGACTTTATGAAAAAGAATATATACCATTTTCATATTTTGACGGTGCAACACCTGACAACGGTTATACTCCATCTCAACCTATGACAATAGCAATATATGAAAATCCGTATTCATTTGATAATGAGCATTGGGCAACCCTTTGGGTTAAAAGTGGTGGTGCTGACAATATGCGTTCTGTAAAGCTTCGTCAGAAGCCTTCGACCGGACAATGGTTTTTGAACGATATTCAATGCCTTTCTGAAATCAGGCTTCCAAAAGAAGCTGATCCGTGGGCATAGCTATGGATAATAAACTTATCGGATGTTGGGTAAGCGCAGAGCTGTCCTTTTGTGTATATAATTTTCTGCATGACGGAAAGGGATTCTATTCCTTTTTTGATGCAAAAAAAGAATTTACATATACAGATAACGGAGATAGTGTAACAATTCATTTTTCAGGTGATTTGATGCCGAGTACATTCAAATATTCCATATGTGAAAATATATTATCTATCGAGGACAGTTTTGGGAATCTTGTGAGATACAAAAGAAATAAGGAGTGATTTCAATAATGAAAAAATTTTTGGGTGTTTTATTAAGTTTAATAATGATGCTGTCATTGGTTCCGGTGATGGTTTCCGCAGAATCGGAATACATAGAGGTCGGCACAGTCGAGGACTTTAAAAACATTTTAGCAAGCAACGGAGACAAGAGCATTATCGTTACCCGTGACATTATTTACACTTGTCAGGTAAAAGATGCAGGGTCTTACTGGATAACGCTCGGCAGTGGTGAAAAAACTTTAAATCTGAACGGCAAATCCGTTGAACTCAATGCCGAAACAGGTGTAGAAACCACTATGATAAGAGTCCCGAACGGTGCATCGCTCGTTATCAATGACACGAGCGGAGATAATTCGGGAAAGCTCTTCTGCTACGGCAAGATGACATCACCCCGAGACGGTGAAGGCATTCCGAGATATTTTAACGAGGAAGTAAAACATAGAAATGTTTTGGAAGTTGACGGCGGTGCCGTAACAATCAACGGCGGTACACTTGAGGCAGGCCGTTCAAAAAAGATGTGGATATATGACGGCAGGGATGTCTATGATTTAAGGCATATGCTTGATTATACTTTGCAGTTCGGTGCTTTGGGATTGGCAATAGGTGCAAGATTTGACGGATATGCATGGCAACAAGTAAACGGCGACTGCATCACAGTAAAAGACGGAAGTCTTTTGGTGAACGACGGTATTTTCTTAGGTCGTGGTTTTTCAACCCTTAAGACATTTGTCAAAAATGACGATAATGATGTTGACGTAGAGTTTTCGCGTTCGGCGTGTTTAAGGCTTTCAGGCGGCTTTACCACAATCAACGGCGGTACATTCCACGGCAAAGGAAATGCTGATGTTCTCGGAGCCACAAAAAATGCCAATGTAACAGTTAAAGGCGGAACCTTCAGTACAAACCATCTTCGTGTTTTATCTGTCCCAACCATAAACGTTACACTGACGGGTTATTGGGCTCCCTACGTTATAGGACACGAACAAAGATACGGATATCAGTATCATCCTGCATCTGATGTGGGAAGTGTGAGACTTACTTCCGATATGCTTGACCCACAGCGAAATACAGCAGAACTCAACGGTGAAGCCTTAGCTGTCAGCGAATGGGCAAAGCTTAATGGTACCGGAAATGACGGCCCGGCTACAGTTGTTGTCACGCACCATATGTCAAGCGCCGACAGAAGAAACTTTATGTCGGGCAGAGATACCAAAAAAGAAATATCAAGACTTAACATTGACGGAACAAATGCATACGGCATGACTCTTTCCCCCGATGTTCTCTCCTGCAACGCAGATGGCATCAGAAGCTATTCTGTTGAATGGTATTATAACGATGAGCCTTGCGATGATGAAACAACAATGGTTGCAGGAAAATATCAGGCAAAGGTTGAGGTAATACTTGAAAGTGACTATGTTTTCTCCGCTTCCCCCAACTTCTCGATTATGGGCGACAGAGTAAGCGACTATGAACTTTCTGCCACAAAAAGAGCGGTAACGCTTTGGTCAAAGGTTTATAACTTAGAATGCAATCATTCCTATAATGAGGACGAACACCTCCATTTTGACAACGATAAGCATTTTATGCAGTGTTCGGTATGTAACAAAATTCTTCTTAGTGAAGAACACGTTTTCCTTGACGGCGAAAAGGCAGATAACGCAATAGTCTATAAATGCCGCACCTGCGACTTTTCCTACGGTGAGGCAGATGACGGCAAAGTCAGAATAGATTATGTCAATATAAATGTTCCGGATCCGAAGACGGGCTATACCCCCGAATACTTCGGCTTAATCAGCGGAGAAGGCATAAGCTTTGCCGATGGCGGTGATGAATTTACAAAGAACGGTATCCGCTGGGGGCTTTACGTAAACGATTCAGGCGTTGCGGAAAATGCGCTCTTTGCAAGCGGTATGCGCTACCGCACTACTATCTATCTCAGAGCCGACGAGGGATATACCTTCAGCAAGGATCAGAATGCACAGTATAATCCCGTTGTAATCGTTAACGGCGAAGCAGCAGAGTTTGAAACAGACGGCACTCTTATGACGGTTAAATATGAAGTGAATGCTCCCGAGATTTCCGTTTCATATATCAATATATCCGGAATTGATTTCCCCGAAGTCGGAAAGACTGCCGACCGCGAATCCGAATCAGATGAGCCTAACTATTACAACTGCACGAATATCACCTGGTATGAAAACGGCGAATATATGGATTACGGCAACACCTTTGAAGAGGGCAAGGAATATAAGGTCGAAATGTACATAGACACGATCCGTTCGGGCTGGGATTACACCGCAAAGTTTGCCGATACCTTGAATGCATCCCTTGACGGATTTGCAGTTAAGGATGAAGATGTACGGAAAATTCACGATACAACAACCGTTATAACCTACACGTTCCCCGTTCTCGAGGAAGACAAACCGGCAGAAGCCGAGAAGCCTGTCGAATCGGAAAAACCGACACAGACAGAAAAAACGCAGGAGACAAAATCCAATCCTTTTGTTGATGTGATAAAGGGGCAGTATTACTATGATGCTGTTTTGTGGGCAGCAAATGAAGGCATTACGGGAGGGACAAGTGCAAACACATTCTCACCGGATGCAAATTGTTCAAGAGCACAGGTTGTAACGTTCCTCCACAGAATGATTGGTTCACCCGAGCCTGCGGCAATATCTTTGCCGTTTGTAGATGTAAAAACAAGCGATTATTTCTACAAACCTGTAAAATTGGCATTCGGCAGTAAAATAACCGGCGGTACAAGTAATACTACTTTCTCTCCTGATGAAACTTGCTCAAGAGCGCAGGTTGTTACTTTCTTGTGGCGTACAGCAGGTCAGCCGAAGCCAAGCGGAAAGAGCAATCCGTTTGCGGACGTAAAAGCAGACATCTACTATTATGATGCTGTGCTTTGGGCAGTCGAAAATGGAATTACAGGCGGAACAAGCGCTAACACCTTCAGTCCTGACAACAACTGCACAAGAGCACAGGTTGTAACATTCCTTTATCGTTTTATAAATAAACAATAGTTAAAACTGCCCTATATCATTTTTGCAATATGGGGCAGTATGTTTTTTGGAGGGAAGATAATGTCAAGAATGCTATTAAGTTTAATTTTATTTATGTCAATGGGATTTTGCGGATGTGGATTGTTCCGATGTAATACCGACAATATTGACGGTGGAGTTAAAACATATAACAGCGGAGAGGATTCGCCAAAGGTCATAGAGTCAACAGAAATAATCAGCTTTGAATTTGAGGTTTCACTTTATAACATTGTTGTAGAAGAAGAAAGCGAGCTTGTCGGAAGAAATTATAAGCTGAGTGCCGTTTTAGAAGATGGAGCAGTTAAATCTAAAATCAAATGGCGTGACAGAGTAGGTGCCGGAGAAGAAGGCGATTTTACAGCGGATATATCATTTATGACAAGCCTTCAGGAACTTGTATCAAAATACAATTTTGCCCAATATAATGGCTATATCAGCAAGGTAAGCGGACTTCCCGATATGTACGGTGCAAAGATTGATATTGCTTATGCATCAGGCGAAAGTATATATGCTCATAATAACCAGGATTGCTTTATTCCATTTGAAGCAATAGAAGAATTGATAGAGTTATTTAATAAATAATAAGTTATTCGCAAGTAAAGCCTTTATGTGTTGTTTGCACTAAAGGCTTTATTCGTTGTTAAAAATATGCACCTATTGACGAGTATTTTTAAATATGATAAAATATTTTTAGAAATTAGGAACATTTATATTTACTTATGTCGTTATTATATGCAAGGGATGTTTAATTCTAAAAAAGGAGGTGCTAAAATGCAGAAAAATAAAATGAGAGCTGCCTTGCCCGGTATTTCTGTGCAGCGTAAAGACGGAACAATCGCTCATTACAGAAACAGCGAATATATTCCATTCTTCTATATGATACCAAAAGAAGTGGTTGAATATTTTGGTAAAAGTTTTTTAGATATCCCCCGTGAACCATACGCCCTATTCAATTACAAAGACATTAAAGCAAAAATCGAAAGCGACTTGTTTCTCGATTTCATTTCTAATGTAACAGAATTTATGGTGTGGACTTTTATGGATCGCGGGAAAAGCAGTTATGTGTATTCCGGATATGAACCTGCATGGATATTCTCACACAGTATAGCTGTTTGGATAAAAGGCTTTATGGATTACAACGGACTTGTTTCAGCTAAGCTTTTATATCAATGGTGTAAAATGGTGCCAAACTATACTTGCCCATATATTTCACTAGATAAATTAGACCTTGCGCTTAACAATGTTGTTCCAAAGGTTATGGAGCAATATAATATGAAAGCAATATTGGATGTTGCAAAAGAATATCGCTGTTTCGAAGACTACAATTGTTGTGACAGTAATCAGAAAACCGACTTTTTCCGTAAATGGTATCACAACAGAACAAAGCATCCACAAATTTCGTTAGACGGATATATGGATGAATACAAAAAGAACCACAACGGACAAGGTTGGAATCCTGAAGATCCAAACCAAAGCACAGAGGATGATGTAATATCGGAGGTGATGATAAAACAATTTATGGATAGCTTATCAGAAAAAGACAGAAAAATACTTAAAATGAGATTGGAGGGATACACGCAAGAAGAAATTGCAGACGAGCTTGGTTATAAAAACCACAGCGGAGTTCAAAAACGAATAACAAAGATAGGCTTAGCTTATCAGGAATTCACCAAAGTTGATTTAGGCTTTGATGAAGAAAACTAATACATCTATTGATTGAAAATCGGTAGGTGTATTTTTTATGCTCAAAATTAAATTTACAGGAGGATTTTACTATGAAATTTTACAAACATCTAACTATTATCGGTGTTGACCACGGATACGGCAACATCAAAACAGCAAATCACATTTTCAAAAGCGGCGTAATCAAATGCAACGAAAAACCGTATTTTGATAAGAACTTGCTTACCTACAACGGAGAGTATTACTTAATCGGTGAAGGACACAAGGAGTTCGTTGCAGATAAGTTCATAGACTTTGACTATTATGTATTAACCCTTGCCGCTATTGCAACCGAACTCCGTCAGAGAGGAACTACACAAGCGGTAGTTCATATTGCTGCAGGCTTGCCCCTTACATGGATAGGTCAGCAGATGGAAAGCTTCAAAGAATACCTTTTGCAAAATAAAACCGTTGACTTTAAATTCAAAGGCGTTGATTATCACATTACCATTGCAGGAGCTGATGTTTTTCCCCAAGGCTATTCCGCTATTGCAAGCCGTGTTTCTGAGTTTTCGGGAATGAATATGCTTGCCGATATTGGTAACGGCACTATGAACATTATGAATATCAACAACGGCAATCCCGATATTCAAAACTGTTTTACCGAAAAGTTTGGTACATACCAATGCACTCTCAAAATTAAAGAAAATATGATGAAAAAACATCATGCTAACATTGATGAAGATATTATCACAGAATTTCTTTGCACCGGAACCGCTGATGTTTTGGAAGATTATCTTGTAACTATGAGGGAAACTGCCAAAGAATATGTATCAGAAATTTTCCGCAGGCTTCGTGAACACAACTATAACCCAAACCTCATGAAATTGCACATTGTAGGTGGCGGTGGTTGTTTGGTTAAAAACTTTACCAACTTTGAAAAAAACCGTGTATATATCAATGATGACATTTGTGCAACGGCAAAAGGTTATGAATATTTAGCAGACCTTATATTAAGAAGTCGGGGTGATAATAAATGAATATTGAAAGATTGGGTATCAGGTTTAATCTAGACAAAGAAAAAGACCGGATGGCTTTTGAGTTTCTGCAAGGATATGATAAGGAACGGTATAAATCGCTAAACAAGTTCCTTATAGAAATCATTTCCGAGTATGCAGAAAACTATAACATCGAGAAAGAACAAAGCGACTTTCTTGAACGGGTTATATCAACAATACGACAGGAGCTAAAATCAAACGCAAGCCTAACTCTTGCAAGCCTTTTCAGTCAACCGCAACCGAGTGTGCAACAAGCGGTTATTGAGGAAAGTAAACTTGATGAAAATGCCGCAACCTCATTGGATTTCATAAATGGACTGTGTGGCAAATAAAACATATTTTTAACGATACAAATTGCGTATTAACAACAAGAACATATATAAAATAGCAACACAAAATCTTCTCTTTTGGGGATTTTTCAATGTGTTGCTATTTTTATATACAAAGAAACATCATAAAGTCAAAGGTGATGTTAAAACCAAATCATATTTAACATAAGGAGGAAACAATTATGGCATTATCAAGAAATCAGTTTGCAAGGTCAGACTTTAGCAGAGAGGGTTACACATTAAATGAGGTTGAAGGAACATTCACCGGAACGCTTATGTGTAGCGTATGGGGCAGAAAATGCAACATTATCTGCTATGTAGAATTGGACGATGGCAGAAAAATCATTTGCACCGCCTTCCAACAGCAAGACAATTACTTGGGATTGGAAGATTACAAGGTCGGAGAACGACTTGAAGTAACCTACCAAAGGAACAAAAGAGGTAATAATAAGCTTATTGCAGTAAAACGAACAGAATAACTGTCCGGTACTGTAACGAGCAGGGAACTTGTGTACCACAAATTCCAAAAAAGGCGGGACTTCCTTTTGGAAATCCTGCCTTTACAATTTGGGGAGTTCCCCAATCCCCCCTGAAAAATTTATGTGAGGAGTGAAAATTTTGAAAGAGAGAAAAGTGCAGTTAAAAATGCGAGCTACTGAAAAAGAAAAAGTTCGTATAGAAAACAAAGCCAAGAAATGTGGCTTGTCGGTTTCTGAATATTTGAGAAAGAGAGCATTGGGATATTCTCCCAATGCTATTTTACCTGAAAGCTTTTATGAATTAACAGAAAAGATTGGTGTTTTGTATGAAGCACTTGGAACTTTGAACAGTACCGAACTTCAGGCGGAAGTGTTAAAACTGCTTGATGAAATTTATGCAAAGCTTCTTACACCCGACAGAAAGGACGGTGATGACTAAATGGCAACCACGGGATTTTGGCCTGTCAAAGGCTCATTAAAAGATGTTGTAAAATATGCAGAAAACCCTGACAAGACCACTAACCCAAAATATCTTGATGATGACTTGGCAGCGGCTCTTAAATATGTATCAAACGATGACAAAACAGATATGCAATTATTTGTAGGTGCAATCAACTGTCCACCCGTAAGAGCATATGAACAGATGATGGCAACAAAACGCCGTTATGGGAAAACGGGCGGTAATGTAGCATATCACGGATATCAGAGTTTTAGGTCAGGTGAAGTCACACCTAAAGAAGCTTTTGAGATAGGACTTGAAACCGCAAGGCGTATGTGGGGTAAGGATTATGAGATTGTTGTTACTACGCATTTAAACACAGATAATCTCCATAACCATTTCGTCATAAATTCTGTTTCATTCAACACGGGGCTTAAATTTGAAAACCACATTTCAGACCATAGGCGGTTAAGAGAAATATCCGATGCGGTTTGTAAGGAATATGAGAAATCGGTTATCGGTGGTTCAAAATTTTACAATGCCGACAGAAATGCTTATTGGATACATAAGCGTGGCGGAAAAACTCATAGGGATATTCTTCGTGAAGATGTTGATTCGGCGATAAAACAAGCCGGAAATCTTTTAGAGTTTGAACGAATAATGTGCAACTTCGGATACACATTTAACCGTAATATTATGACGGAGCATCCGTCAGTTATTACAAAAGGTTGGAAAAGAGCTGTTCGTATTGACAGCTTAGGCAAAGATTATGCAAGAGAAAGAATCATAAGACGAATTGACGACAATAAAATTTTTGTGAGTTCGTTTGGTAAAAGTGAGCGTCTTCAAAGAACAAAACCGAAGCACACTCCGCTTATGGAGCTTGAATATCAACTGCGGCGTGTTAAATATATGGATACTGTTGAAGCTCTGTTTTATTTACTGTTGGAACTCTTAAAGCCAAGCACTCCAAAACCCAACTACACACCACCGCTATCTCCTGTATTGAGGCAGGAATTAAGAAAATTCGAACAATATCAAAAACAATTCAGGCTCTTGCACGATGAACAAATCAACACCGTGCCGGAGCTTGAAGCATTTATAGGCAAATTATCAATGCAGATATGCGAGCTTGAAGAAGAACGCTCAAAGACCGATAACAAACGCAGACGAGCTAAAACCGACGATGATAAAGAAATGTATTTAGCAGAAATCAGAGGTATATCCGCGCAAATAAAGCATATACGGGATAAGCTCAAAATCGCAAAAGCGACTTTGGAAACAATTCCGAAGATTGAAAAACTCTTTGATATTGAACGAGAAATGGAAAGAAAAGTTATACAGAAAGAAAGGAGCAAAGAACGATGAAAAATATGCAAAAACTTGATGTAACAAAATTAAAGGAATTTGAGAACCATCCTTACAAGTTAAAGCACGATGATGAAATGGAAATGCTGATCGAGAGCATAAAAGAACACGGGATTTTATCTCCCATCATCGTAAGACCGCTTGAAAATGGTGAATACGAAATAATCTCAGGGCACAGAAGATTGTTTGCAAGTAAACGGGCAGGACTTACAGAAGTTCCTGCTCTTGTTGTTGAAATGGACAGAGATAATGCGGCAATAGCTCTTGTTGACAGTAATCTGCACAGAGATAACATTTCACCAAGTGAAAAAGCCTTCGCTTATAAATTGAAGATGGAGGCTATGAGCAGACAAGGATATAGATCAGATTTAACTTCGGGACAACTTGTCCCGAAGTCGGATGACAACAGAACATCTGCTGAAATCGGTGAAGCGTATGGTGAAAGCTACAAAACCGTGCAAAGATATATTCGTCTTACATACCTGCACCCGAAACTTTTGGAATATGTTGACGAAGGTCGGATTGCTTTTACTCCGGCGGTTGAACTTTCATACCTTAATGACATTGAGCAAGAAGACCTCATACAAACCATCGAGAGTGAGGATTGCACTCCATCATTATCTCAGGCGGTGCGTATGAAAAAGCTAAGTCAGGCAGGAGAGCTTGACGATGACAAAATCTTTGAAATTATGTCAGAAGAAAAAGCTAATCAAAAGGAACGGATAAAAATCCCGGCAGAAAAATTAAGAAAATACTTTCCAAGAGATTTTTCTGCATCTCAAATTGAAGATGCCATCATCAAAATGTGTGAAGCGCAGTATCGCAAGAAGCAACAACAGAAAGAAAGGTAAGGTGAATTTATATGACAAAGAAAATATCAATACAACCTATTCCCGTTATAGTCGTTGACAGAATAAAGCTTGATGAAAATGAAAGCTTTGAAAATCTCAAATACTATGTTGATGTTAACAAAAGGCAACGCCACAAAGTAAAATATCCGCTTAACGAGCTTAATTTTACAACTAAAATCGGTAACACGGAATACGAGGTATCAACAAGCTTTGATTTGTCAGGGAAGCAAACATTATTGGAACAGTTTAAAAAACTTATACTTTCATAAAATTGTAGAACTTTGTCGGGCATTGTATAATGGGTACACCTTATGCAATGCTCGGTTTAGTTTAGGAAGGAGATTTAGAATAAAATGAAAAAACAAACCGAAAGCATAGAAAAAATTACCGCCCTCTATTGCAGACTCTCTCAAGATGATGGCATAGACGGCGAAAGCAACAGTATATCAAACCAAAAAGAAATCCTGATGCAGTATGCAAGGCAACACAAATTACCGAATCCACGTTTCTTCGTTGACGATGGCATATCGGGAACTACATTTGAAAGAAGCGGTTTCAAGGAAATGCAAGCACTCGCAGAAGCAGGTCAGGTTGCATCAATCGTTGTAAAAGATTTATCCCGTTTTGGCAGAAATTATCTTGAAGTCGGAAAGTATCTTGAAATCACATATCCGACACTTGGTAT
>CADAVS010000049.1 GCA_902791425.1 uncultured Ruminococcus sp. | reverse complement strand
AATTCGTCATAATCTTTTTCAAGAGTTATGTTAGTTACACCACATAACAAATTAATATCATCGCTTTTTTCTATTATTTCTCTATTGTATGTATCGTCATACAATGTAAAATACGCATTTGCGACCACAGAATTTTCAAGATTGTTATGTATATGTATTCTCCGTTTTGAATTTAAAATACCTTGAGAAATAATAATTTCGGGGATATTCTCATTTAATTCTTCTATGATTTTACTTGCATTCAGTATTCCATAGCCAAAGCTTACATCATACCCTTCAGAACCTGCATCCGTTGAAGTTTTTACAAGCAAATTTTTTATATCCTGAAGTGAATAATTCGGACACACCTCTTTTATTATTGCCGTAACAGCTGTGACAATAGGTGCTGAAAATGATGTGCCATCATTTGACGCTATCGACCCCTTTTTATACAGGGATATTATGTTTTTTCCGGGAGCAGTTACGAAAACGCCTTTGTTTTTTTGAGAGAATTCCGATACTGTTAAATCTTCGTTTACTGCTCCTACTCCTATGACATTATCAAAGCCTGCAGGGTAATTCACAGCATTATTAATATGTCCTGTATTGCCTGCTGCGGCGATAACTATTTTGCCTTTTTCCTCCGCCTTGTCTATAAGCTCTTTGAAAACCGCCATAGCATCCTTATCTAACCCTGTTGCACCAAGGCTCATATTAATTATATCGCAGTCTGTTTCTATTGCCTTCTCTAATCCCGAGAAGATATTTGAAATATTAAGTGTTACTTGATTTGTAATTTTTATAGGAATAATTTGAGCGTTGCTTGCTATTCCTGAAATTCCAAGCCCATTATCCGTCTGTGCCGCAATTATTCCCGCAACCATTGTTCCGTGGCCTACATTATCACTGCAATCATTTACATTTTTTTCGCCCGGAATACAGTTGTATCCCTGTAAAATATTTACCTGATTAAAATCAGGATGAGAGGCATTGACTCCGCTGTCGATAACAGCAATTTTTACGCCCTTTCCCGATAAACCTTTTTCACGAATTGAAACGGCACCTATTTTATCCAAATACCATTGTCGGTCAAAATAAATATCACTTGTTGTTATGGGATAGTCATTATCAAATAATTCACATATATAATCAGGAAAAATCACTTCGATATTTTCCTGTGCTACACAATCGTATATTGCATTAATATCATCTGCACGATACAGGTTTTCGCCAATATACAAAAGCTCATCATCAACGCTCATCAGTGCTGCCCCTGTGTTCTTCACTTTTACAATATATCCGTCACTGATAGTTTCTGCAGTGACAGTATTGCAAAATATAATGCATATAAATATTATAATATTAATAATAAACTTTTTCATTGTAAACCTCATTGTTAATTGTGAGTCAGTGCGGCACAATTACCGACACTTATGTCATCTGTTGATAAACAAGTCGCAGAGAACTAATCTAAGTCGCCATATGTCAAAGCACTGTTTTTTATTAGCCTTTCCGCAAGCAACGCCATCTCTTTCGGTTCTTCCCTCATACCATTGTTAAGCCACGCACTGCAAATTCCGATACAGCCTGAGACAATATAGTTATAAAAATAGTCAAATTCGTCATCATTTTTTATATTAAGCTCTTCTCTGATATTGACAAAGCATTTTTCGCGTATGACCTGTTTTAATTTATCTACAAAAACAGCGTCGCCGTTTTTACTGATAAGCACCTTGGCAAGTGCTGCGTTCTCGGATAATAAGTTAAACAGCTCCGCCAGCAACGGAAACAAATAATCCGAGCTGTTCTTTGGCTCGTGATTATCTACAATTTCATTGAATTTATCAAATATTTCATTTTGCAGATGCTCAGCCATATCATATACATCTCGATAATGCAAATAGAATGTTCCTCTGTTTATATCTGCTGTTTCAGCTATTTCCCTGACACTTATGTTATTTAACGGTTTTTCCAAAAGTAATTTGGCAAATGCCTCTGTCATTGCTTTTTTAGTTCTTTTTACTCTTCTGTCCTCGTTTCGCGGCATAATTATTCCCCTTAATAAACGTTTTTGTCATATGTGTCTATTATTCAACAAGCATACGTACTTCTGATTATTGTATTTTTAAATCTCGGTTGATATAATATAGTATAATTATAATTGTTTAATAGACATCTGTCAAGCATTTGTGCGATTGGGGGAATCATTATATGAGTAATAAACACAGCAAGACATCGCCTATGGAAAAAGCTGCCGCTTTTATTGTGGATAAACGAAAAGCATTTTATTTAGTATACATAATTTTAATAATATTCAGTTTTTTTTCAACAAATTGGGTATCGGTAAACAACAACATTACCGATTATTTGTCAGAGGAAACCGAAACACGGCAGGGACTTACACTTATGGAAGACGAGTTTATTACCTATGCAACTGCTGAAGTTATGATAGATAACATCTCCTATTCCGATGCCGAAAAGCTGTGTGACGAGCTTAGGGATATATACGGAGTCAAGGAAATTACCTTTGATGATACAACAGAGCATTATGTAAACGGTTCCGCTCTTTTTTCCATAACCTTTGACGGAGCATCAGATGATGAAATCAGTGCAGCAGCACTAAACGATGTTAAAGAAAAAACAAATGATTATGACGTATATATTTCAGCCGAGATTGGCGACACAAAGGCAGAAACCATTGCAAACGAAATGAATCTTGTAATGGTTATAGCGTGTGTTATTATTTTGGCTGTGTTGCTCATATCTTCGCGTACATATATGGAAATTCCCGTAATGATTTTAACATTCGGAGTTGCCGCAATCTTAAACAAAGGCACAAACTATATCTTTGGCACAATCTCATTTGTTTCAAATTCCATTGCAGTTGTGTTACAGCTTGCACTTGCGATTGACTATGCCATTATTTTGTGTCACAGGTATACTGAGGAACGGGAAACAAAAGAATCAAGAGAAGCTGTAATTTCCGCTTTATCAAAAGCTATCCCCGAAATTTCCGGCAGTTGTTTGACCACCCTTTCCGGTCTTTCGGCAATGGGTTTTATGCAGTTTAAAATCGGACTTGATATGAGTATCGTTCTTATCAAAGCCATTATTCTAAGCATTTTAACAGTGTTTACTCTTATGCCGGGGCTTTTAATGTCTTTTTCAAAGCTGATAGATAAAACACATCACAAAAACTTTATACCTAAAATTGACGCTTGGTGCAACGGTGTTGTTAAATTAAGATTTATCACACCTTACATCTTTGCCGTTCTGATTATTGTTGCTTTTTTCCTTTCAGGCAACTGTCCTTATGCGTACAGCGATACAAATCTGACAACTATAACAAAAAATGAATCGCAAATTGCAAAAAAATACATAGCCGACACCTTTACTCAAAACAACACCCTTGCCGTCTTAGTACCCTCAGGCGACTACGAAAAGGAGCAAAGACTGACCTCTGAGCTTGAACAATATCCGCAGGTGGATACCATAACGGCACTTGCCGCCGTAGAGGCTATTGACGGATATTCCGTAGGCGACAAATTAAGTCCCCGTGAGTTTTCGGAGCTTACCGATATGGATATTGAAACAGTACGGCTTTTATACTCCGCTTATGCAGTTGATGATAAAAGCTACGGCAGAATTATAGGCGGTATTGACACATATAAAGTCGCTCTTTTGGATATGTTTGATTTTGTGTACGAAATCACGAGCAACGGATATGTTTCCCTTGACAGCGAAACTCAAGAAAATTTAGACGAATTACACGATACTCTTCTCGACGGCAAAAAACAGCTTGAAGGCGACAATCATACACGTCTTGTAATGAATTTGAACCTCCCCGAAGAAAGTGAAGAAACCTTTGAATTTTTGGATACTGTCCGAGATACCGCAAAGAAATACTACGGCGATAATGTATTGCTTGCAGGCAATCCAACTAACAGTTACGACCTGTCTGTTTCCTTCAAAAGAGATAATATGATTATAAATATCCTCTCTATTCTGTTTGTATTGATAGTGCTGTTCTTTACCTTTCAGTCATCAGGCATCCCGATTATTTTGATATTGGTTATTCAAGGCAGTATTTGGATTAATTTTTCATTCCCTACAATAATGAATAAACCTATCTTCTTTATGAGCTATTTGGTGGTAAGTTCAATTCAAATGGGTGCAAACATTGATTACGCAATTGTAATAACAAACAGATATGCGGAATTACGGCGGAAAATCAACAAATTTGACGCTATAAAGCAATCCCTCAGCTTGGCATTTCCCACCATATTCACATCAGGCTCAATTCTGGCGTCGGCAGGTTTTGCAATAGGCTTGCTCTCCTCTGACCCTACGATTTCATCAATCGGAATTGCATTAGGCAGAGGAACCTTAATCTCTATTATTTTAGTTATGGGAATATTGCCGCAGCTTTTGGTGCTTGGTGATTTTATCATAGAAAAAACCTCTTTCAATTTTAAAGATATAAAAGAACGCATTTCAATCGGAGGTGAAACAGATGAGAAATAGAATTACAGCAGGTTTTCTCGCAATTACAATGGTCTTATATATGTTTCTTTCAATAGTCCCCGCTGTATTTGCTCAGGACAACACCGTTACCATTTCAAGCGAGGAGGATTTTATAAATTTTTCAAGGCAATGCACTCTTGACACCTGGTCACAGGAAAAAACCATTAACTTAACTTGTAATCTTGATTTTAGCGAAAAGGAATTTTTGTCTGTTCCCACCTTTGGAGGCACATTTAACGGAAACGGATACATAATTTCAGGCATTAACGTTTCAAAAAACGGCTCTTATTTAGGGGTATTCAGATACATTCAAAAGGGCGGAAAGATAACAAGTCTGAATGTTAAGGCAAATATAGTTCCAAATGGCTCGAAAAGCTTTATAGGCGGTATTGCAGGCGAAAACTCAGGCATTATTGAACAATGCACCTTTGACGGAACAGTCAAGGGCGAAAATGCAATCGGCAGTATTGCAGGAAGCAACACAGGCAACGGACAGATTGTTGCCTGCACCTCCTCGGGCAATATTGTGGGAGAAAATTCTACCGGCGGTATTGTGGGGAAAAACGACGGTCTTATTTTAAGCTGCACAAACAATGCCTCAATAAACACAGTATATGAAGAAAAGAAAAACGATATTTCGGACATAGAAACGGACTCAGGTGCTGTTATCGAAAATTACAAAAACAAAAAGGAAGAAACCGAAGAAGAAACTGTTTTGGGGCACAGTGATACAGGTGGTATTGCGGGTTATACCTCGGGCGTAATACAGGGTTGCACAAATAACGCCGATGTCGGTTATAAGCACGTTGGATATAACGTTGGCGGTATTGCAGGCAGGCAATCGGGCTATCTTTTGGGCTGTCAGAATTTTGGCTTTATTCAGGGCAGAAAGGATGTTGGCGGAATTGTAGGTCAGGTTGAGCCGTATATTTTATTGCAAACCTCCGAAAGCACGTTGCAGGATTTACGTCAGGAGCTTGATAATCTTCACCAAATGGTGAACAGGTTTACCGCCGACACAGAATTAATAACAGACAATTCCGAAATACATTTGTCCAATATCTCGGAATATGCAAAAAACGCACAGGACAACACAGAAGTTTTACTTAATCAAGGCACAGACTTTATAGATGATAATTTAGCCGAAATCAACGCTCAGACAGCTATTTTGTCAAACGCTCTTGACAAGCTAACTCCCGTCTTTGAAAATTTAGAGAGTGGAAGCGAAAACTTAGCCGATTCCTTTGATGATGTTATTGACGCTCTTGATGAAATAGAATTGTATGCTCCTGATTTATATGACGAGATAAACGATATTAACTCGGCTCTGTCACGCATCTCAGGTGCGGAACGAAGCATAAAAAAGGCTGCTTCAAACGCTGAAAACGCAATTGATGACTTGGGCAAGGCAATCGGCTTTAAAAATCAAGCTCAAGTAAATACGGCGATATCAGAGCTTTCTTCTTCTATACAAGCTATAATAACGGCAAACGAAACAATAAAGACCTCTCTTGATGCAATAAAAACAATTTTAAATTCCAAGCCTGAGGACTTTGAAAGCATAGGAATAAACGCAAAAGCCATAGCCGAACATATCAAGACTATAACAGACAACACCGACACAACTGTTTCTGCATTGAAAACAGTTTTAAACAGCCTTAATACTATAATTAATAACACGAAAATTGATTTTTCAAAATTCAGGTCCGCCGCCCGATACATAGATGACGCAATTATGTATCTGGAAGATGCAATGTCCTCCATATCCAAAGGACTTAAGGAGCTTGGAAGCTCTTTTGAACATCTTTATGAAGGCTCAGACGATTATCTGACCGATATGAGCGACCAATTAAATACAGCTAAAGAAGATTTAACAAATGCAGTTAATTCGCTGTCCTATGCAACTGATGATATCAAAGGTGCAATCGGTAACGCCAAAGAAATTATCTCCGATTTGTCAAAGGAGGAAGCATTAGAATTTGTAAAGCTCGGTGATGATTTTAAGACTGCAAGCGAAAATCTGTTTAATTCACTCTCTGACATCTCAAACGAAATAGATAAATTGAAAGATACCATTTCGGACAGCAAGGACAACATAACAGGTGATATAAATTCTATCAGCAATCAGTTCAACTTAGTAATGAATTTGCTGGCAGACAAATATAATGAAATTAAAAATGAAGCAACCGACTCAACAGACAGATTTCTTGACGTCTCAGACCAAGATATAGAAAACACCAAACAGGGCAAGGTTGCTGAGTGTTATAACAGCGGAAATATCGAAGCGGACAGAAACACAGGCGGAATTGCGGGAGCTATGGCAATTGAATATTCCAAAGACCCCGAAGACGATATTGAAAAACCCAGTACCTTTAACTTCACCTACCGAACAAAAGCCGTTTTGCAGTCCTGTATAAATGACGGCAAGATAGTCGGAAAAAAAGATTGCACAGGCGGCATTGCAGGCTATTCGGAAATCGGTACTGTTTATGAGTGTGAAAACTACGGAGATACCGAAAGCACAAACGGAAATTATGTCGGCGGTGTGGCAGGGAAAAGTGAATCTTCTGTCCGTAAATGCTATGCTAAAAACAGACTTGCGGGCAAAGAATACATAGGCGGTATTGCAGGAAAATCAGATATTGTAACAGCCTGCTGTGCAATAGTAAACGTAAACGGCGACGAAAATATAGGTGCTGTTTGCGGTAATACAGAAAACAAGGATAATTTATACCAAAACTTCTTTACCGACAATGGTTTGGGAGCTGTTGACGGAATAAGCTATAAAGGCAAGGCTGAAACTATAAGCTTTGAAGAACTTGCAAATATTGCCGACATACCTGTGCGGTTCATCAGCTTTACAGTGTCCTTTATAGCAGATGGCAAAGCTGTAGAAGTTCAGGAGATTAAATATGGTGATGACACAGCAAAAATCAAATACCCCAAAATCCCTGAAAAAGACGGGTATTTTGGAAATTGGATACCAATAGAAGCCAAAACAGTAACGGAAAATATTGAAGTTATTTGTGAATATCAACCATACATAACAATTTTGTCAAGCTCCGAGAAAAATGAAAACGGCAACCTTTCTCTTGGATTGGCCGAGGGCGAATTTACGGATAAGTCTGAACTGCATATAACCGAAAGCGACAAAATCCCTCCCGTATCGTCACAGGATAGCGTAAAGGTTTATGACGTTTCCCTTATAAACACCGATATACAAGACAGCGACACAGTGACAGTACGTTTGCTAAACGAGAACAAAGACAAGGTCACTGCCTGGAAGTTAACTGACGGCGAATGGGATAAAATTAAAATCAAAAACAGAGGCAAATACACAATATTGCAAACAATGGGAACGGAAAGCACAATTTGTTTGCAATATACAAAAAAGGGGTTCTCTCTTGTTTGGTTATTACCAATACTTTTAATCATTATAACAATAGCTTTGATTATTGATAAAAAGAAACGCAAAAAATAATTAATCGCATACAGTCAAATATTTTCGATTGCCCTTGCATTTTATCGCAAAATAAGTTATCATATATGTTATGAATAACAATTATATAATCATAAGCAAAAAAGATATGGAAAACAGGGGCATTGATTGTCTTGACTTTATTTATGTATCGGGTGACGCATATGTGGACCACCCCAGCTTTGCCAATGCATTAATATGCCGTTTGCTCGAAAGCTTAGGCTATACTGTCGGAATTATTGCTCAGCCTGATTGGCACGGATGTGATGACTTTAAACGTCTTGGCAAGCCGAAATATGGTTTTTTTGTGGGTTCGGGCAATATTGACTCTATGGTAAATCACTATACCGCCGCAAAGAAAAGGCGAAATACCGACCTGTATTCACCGGGCGGCAAGGCGGGATATCGTCCTGACAGAGCGGTAATCGTTTACTGCAATCGCATAAGAGAGGCATTTGGCAACAAAGTACCCATCATCATAGGAGGTATAGAGGCGAGTCTGCGTCGCTTTGCCCACTATGACTATTGGTCCGACAAGGTTCGCAGGAGCATACTTATAGACAGTGGTGCAGACCTTCTTATTTACGGAATGGGTGAGCATCAGACCTCTGAAATAGCAAATCTTTTGGCGTCAGGCGTTCCCGTATCCGAAATCAAATCGGTCAGGGGAACTGTTTACAAGGAGTCTGGTACCGCAGACCTTCCCGATGGTGCAGTCATTACTGCAAGCTATGATGAGGTTTCAAGTGACAAGTACGCATATGCAAAAGCCACTGCAGAGCAATACGGAGAGCAAGACGCCTTTCGCGGAAAGGCAGTTATACAGCTTGACAGAGATAAGTATATTGTTCAAAATCCGCCTGCATACCCGTTGACAACAGACGAACTTGATAAGGTTTACGAGTTGCCGTTTACGCGTAATTGGCACCCTGTATACAACAAGTACGGCGGTATACCTGCTCTTGAAGAGGTTAAGTTTTCTATTACCTCATCAAGAGGCTGTTTTGGTGCCTGCAGTTTTTGTGCGTTAACCTTTCATCAGGGCAGAACTATATCCGCAAGGAGCCATAACTCTATTCTGCGTGAGGCTAAGCTTATAGCCTCTATGCCTGACTTTAAAGGATACATTCACGACGTGGGCGGCCCGACTGCGAACTTTCGCACACCGTCCTGCAAAAAGCAGTTAAAGCTTGGCACCTGCAGGAGCAAGCAATGCTTATTCCCAAAGCCCTGCGAAAATTTAGAGATTTCGCATCGGGACTATTTGGAGCTTTTACGCAAAATCAGAAAGATAGACGGAATAAAAAAGGTCTTTATTCGTTCGGGCATAAGATATGACTATCTGATTTACGACAAAGACGACGAATTTTTCAAAGAGTTGTGCAAGCATCACATAAGCGGTCAGTTAAAGGTTGCACCTGAGCATATCTCTGACAATGTTTTAAAGTATATGGGCAAGCCATCAATGAATGTATACAACAGCTTTATCCAAAAATACAACAAGATTAACGCAGAGCTTGGCAAAAAGCAATATGTTGTACCATATCTGATGTCCTCCCACCCGGGAAGCCGTTTATCAGATGCGATAAGCTTGGCGGAATATTTGCGTGACAACAAAATAAACCCCGAACAAGTGCAGGACTTTTATCCGACTCCGGGCAGCCTATCCACTTGTATGTACCATACGGGCTATGACCCTCGAACAATGGAGAGTGTATATATCCCAAAAACATATGAAGAAAAACAAATGCAACGTGCATTGCTGCAATTTAAGCGACCTGAAAACCACGCACTTGTCTATACTGCTCTTAAAAAGGCAGGCAGACTTGATTTAGTTGGAAATTCACCAAAATGCCTTATAAAAGATAACAAGAGAGGAGATAATAAATATGGCAAAGATATTGAGCGGAAAGGAAGTTTCCGCAAGAGTAAGAGAAAATCTGAAAAGAGAGGTTCAAGCACTGACCGAGGCAGGAACAAAACCCGGTCTGGCAGTGGTAATCGTCGGAAATGACTCCGCATCTCAAGTATACGTGAGAAATAAGGAAAAGGCTTGCGAGGAGCTTAATATGTATTCAGAAAAGTATGCTCTGCCCGAGGACACAACCGAGGCAGAACTTTTGGAGCTGATACACAGACTTAATGCTGACGACAATATTCACGGTATTTTGGTTCAGCTCCCTCTGCCCAAGCACTTAGACGACAAAACAATAATTAACAACATTCTTCCCGAAAAAGATGTTGACGCTTTTCACCCGACAAATGTCGGCCGTATTATGATTGGCGACTTTGACTTTGTTCCCTGTACTCCTGCAGGCATTATGGAGCTGATACACGAAAGCGGTGTTGAGGTGGAAGGCAAAGAATGTGTTGTAATCGGCAGGAGTAATATTGTAGGCAAGCCTATGGCTATGCTCCTCTTACACGAAAACGGCACAGTAAACATTTGCCATTCAAGGACAAAGGACTTAAAAGAACACACAAAGCGTGCTGACATCTTAATTGCCGCAGTTGGTATTCCTAAATTCGTAACGGCTGATATGGTAAAGGAAGGTGCTGTTGTAATTGATGTTGGTATGGACAGAGATGAAAACGGCAAGCTGTGCGGCGATGTCAACTTTGATGAGGTTGAACCGATTGCCGGTGCTATCACACCCGTTCCCGGTGGTGTTGGCCCTATGACAATTTCAATGCTTATGAAAAACACTCTGACCGCCGCAAAAAGAGCACACGAAAAAAAGGTGACAAAATGACAAACTGCGAAGATTGTATGAACTACTACTATGACGAGGAATACGAGTGCTACACCTGTGATATGGAGCTTGACGAGGACGAAATGAGAAAATTTATCAGCGGTTCTTATCAAGGCTGTCCATACTATCGGCGTGGTGATGAATACACCATTGTAAAAAAACAAATGTAAAAACTTTTATTTGCTAAACCCTTGCACAAATTATTTTATTGTGCTATATTATACTTATATAAGACTATTGTAAAACCGAAATAATTTTATTGATTAATTTGCCCAAAGCCCATAGGGTTGCCAAGCCCAACCACAAGCTTTTACGCGAAATTTTACGTTTTACAAACGGCTCTATACTTATATAACAAATAACACGGAGGTGAAGAGAATGGACGGATGTGACGGTCGATGGCGATTATGTAATTTCGTGAAGTATAACCATATTGCAAGAGATTTGTGTCACTCCGCCATATCTCTTTAATTTGCGTGATTATATTTCACCGTTATTTACTTAATTTTTACAGGATAATTGTCTGTATATAAGTAATATCGGTTTTTTTATGCCCTTTTACAGACACTATAAATAACATTTGTAACGATTGAGAGGGAAAAGCTATGGAAGAAAACAAGATTTTTGAGCCAAACTATGTAGAAGAAATAATCCTTACCCTTAGGGAAGATTTTTCGCAAAAAACAATAGACGATATAATCGAAAACTACCACGACAACGATATAGCCGAAGCCTTTGAACAGTTGTCGCCCGAAGATAGAAATAAGTTCTATTCTTTGGTTAACCCCGAACGTATGTCGGATATATTCGCATACGTTGAGGACCCTGCCACCTACATTGAGGAAACAGACCCCGAGTTTGCGGCTGATATCATTGAAAATATGGACTCGGACGACGCCGTTGACATACTTGAAGAAGTTGATGAAACCATTTCCGAAAATATTGTAAGTCTTATGGACGAAGAGGCCGGCTCCGATATTGCTCTTATACGCTCCTATGATGATGATGAAATAGGAAGTATAATGACTACGAACTTTATCGAAATATGCAGAACAGCGTCTGTCAAGCAAGCTATGAAAGAGCTTGTTTCTCAGGCGGCACAAAATGATAACATATCCACAATCTACGTATGTGATGAAGAAGGAAAATACTTTGGCGCAATCGAGCTTACCGACTTGATTATTGCAAGACAGTATACAGAGCTTGAATCACTTGTCATAACCTCTTATCCATATGTCCGCGACCACGAATTAATCAGCGAATGTCTGGAGAGAATTAAAGACTATGCCGAGGACTCTATGCCTGTTTTAGACGACGAAAATCATATTCTCGGTGTTATTACCTCTCAAAACATTGTGGAGGTTGTAGACGACGAGATGGGCGATGACTACGCAAAGCTGGCAGGTCTTGCAGCTGAGGAGGACTTGAACGAGCCTTTAACCAAAAGCATATACAAGAGATTGCCGTGGCTTATCATTCTGTTTTTCTTAGGTCTTGGCGTTTCATCTGTTGTAGGACTTTTTGAGGGCGTTGTATCTCAAGTTGCAATTATTGTATGCTTTCAATCCCTCATTCTCGGTATGGCAGGTAATGTGGGAACTCAGTCATTGGGTGTTACAATCCGTGTTTTGATGGACGAACAGCTTGAAAGCAAGCAAAAAATTGCTCTTGTATTAAAAGAAATCCGCGTTGCTTTGTGCAATGGCTTGTTGCTCGGAATAATGTCATTTTTAATTGTGGCACTATATTTACACTTCCTTAAAGGCAAGGAGTTTTTATACGCCTTTGCCGTTTCGGGTTGTGTGGGAACTGCACTTATGGTTGCTATGCTTATATCAGGCTTTGTAGGAACTGCTGTTCCTCTTTTCTTCCACAAAATCAAAATTGACCCTGCCGTTGCATCAGGTCCGTTGATTTCAACAGTCAATGACCTTGTTGCTGTTGTGACATACTATGGATTGGCTTGGATAATGCTGATTAACGTTTTTAATATTATATAATCTATCGTATCAGATTGGAGAGATTAACGTGAAATTCCTTTCACGTTATGCCTCCGGCGGATTTAATTGCCCGTGCGAAATTTTCCTCGGATAGGGTGAAAGTATAAAACCGAACCGTGATTTTGAAAGGTAAATTTACGTTTTAGCTGCGTTAAAATACTCGGCAATCCGTCAGGATTACCTCCGCTTTTGCCTTGATAAACCAAAAATTTCCTCTTTCAAAATTCTCCGAGCAAAAACATAGTAATTTTGAACAGATTTTGGT
>CADAVS010000048.1 GCA_902791425.1 uncultured Ruminococcus sp. | reverse complement strand
TTCTTAGGCTCCGTTTTGCGACAGATTGGCAGGTGTAATAACGTGATAAAGTTCAATAATGTCACAAAAATATATGATAAAGACAACAAAAAGGCTCTGAATAACGTCAGCTTTGATATACCAAAGGGGGATTTTGTGTTTCTGATTGGGTCTACCGGTGCAGGTAAAACAACAGTGACACGCCTGATATTGCGTGAAGAACTTGCAACAAAAGGAACTATCACAGTTGATGGTGAAGATTTGTCGCAGATTAAAAAGCGTCAAATACCTTTTTACAGACGAAAAATCGGTATGGTTTTTCAAGATTATAAGCTGTTGCCATATAAAACTGTTTTTGAAAACATAGCCTTCGCAATGGAGGTTGTGGGAACGTCAAAACGGAATATAGAGCATATGGTCCCTCAAATTTTGTCAATAGTCGGTCTGTCAGACAAGAGGGATTCGTTGCCGTCGCAGCTCTCAGGCGGTGAACAGCAAAGAGTTGCTTTGGCGAGGGCAATGGCAAATAATCCGCCTATTCTAATAGCCGATGAGCCAACAGGTAACCTGGACCCTGCTACGTCGTATGAGATTATGGACATTTTAGAAAGATTTAACAAGCTGGGAACTACGGTGTTGGTTGCAACACACGCAAAGGATATTGTTGATAAAATGCGAAAGCGTGTAATCGAGCTGTCCGACGGAAGACTAATCCGCGACAAGAGAAATGCAAGGTATATGCAACAGGGCGGAGGTGACATATGATGCTGACAAACCTTAAATATTTTATTAAGCAAGGCAGTAAAAATATCGCATCACATAAGATGATGAGCTTTGCCTCTGTTTGTATTATGGCGGCATCATTTATGTTGTTGGGACTCTTTGTTGCGGTTGGGCTGAATGTCAATTCGTTTATGGATAAGCTGGGTGACAGCTGTGAAATCAATGTATATATAAAAGCGGATGCGGCAGGGCGTTCTATCAGCGAAATAGAGGGCGACCTTAAAAACATAGACGGTGTGTCCGAGGTCAGGTTCTACTCCCGTGAGGACAGGTTGAACAAGGTTACAGAGGAGGTCTACGGAAAAGATGGATATGCGTTTTCAAATGATACAAACCCTCTGAGAGATTCGTACATACTTGTAGTATCTGATTTATCAAATAGCGAAAAAATCAGTGCAGACGCATCTGAGATTGCAGGCGTTGAAGAGGTTATTCAAAATCAGGATATTATCAGCGGCATTGATGTGATGACCAAGGCTATAAAAAATATTGGCGTATGGATAATGCTGATATTCTTGTTGCTTGCAGTGTTTATAACATCAAACACAATAAAACTCGGTATGGCATCTCACGGCGAGGAAATTAAGATTATGAAAATCGTAGGAGCCACAGACGGATTTATAAGGGCACCTTTTGTTATTCAGGGTACTCTCCTTGGAATATTGGGGGCAATACCTGCATCAATTGCTGTAAGTGTTTGCTACGGCGTTATTATCAATAAAGTGTCTGCTACGGTTCCGTCAACAATAATCAGCTTTGTCAGCCTCGGAAATACTGCAATGGTTGTTATACCTATGTTTTTTGCGGTAGGAATTGTTGTTGGCATAATCGGAAGCTATACTGCCGCAGGAAGATATTTTAAATAATTTGTTAAAGGGTGAGATGTATGAACAAAAAAGTGGTTAGAATAATCGCCATAACTATTGCTGCATTGCTTATTCTTGGATTGCTTGGACCACTGGCATACACATTTGTTTTTGCAGTTCCGACAGAGAGCAATTCCATTTCAGAACAGAAGAAAATTACCTTAGAGGATATGAGCAGGATTGAACAGGAATTGAATACAGCTGAAGAAAAAGTTAGAGAATTGAATGAAAAGGTTTTCCAATCCGCAGAGGCATTGGAAGAAATTGATGAAAAAATGTATGCCGCACAAGAGCTTGAAAAGAAGTACAATGAGGAAAGCGGTAAAAGATTTAGGGTTATGTGTGAGAAGGGAATGATGTCGTATCTTGACATCATTTTTTCTGCCGAAGGTCTTACGGATTTTATCGACAGAATTGTCATAGCAAAGGAGCTTGCGGAATACGATAGAGATATAATGAATGCAATCAAGTCGGTGAATGATGAGATTGCAGGTCAAAAAATAGATACAGAGAAGCTTTTGTCTGAACAGCAGAATGCAATGGCTGAGATTGAGAGTGCAAAAGCAGAGCTCGAGAATAAAAAGGCAGAGCTAAAGACAGCATTGGCACAGCTTGAGGCTGACGAAAAGGCATATATTCAATATGTTGAGGATAAAAACAGGGCAGAGTCCGAGCTTAGAAATCAGTATTCGTCAAGCGGAGCGGTTTCGGTAAACGATGTTGCAGACGGTATGTTTGTGTGGCCGGTAAGCAGCCACAACATCACAAGTGAGTTCTCGCCAAATAGAGTAAATCCTGTCAGCGGTAAGGTTCTTCCCCACACGGGTACGGACATAGGTGCCAATAATGGCGACCCGATTGTTGCGGCAGCAGGCGGAACGGTATCTTTTGCAGGTGTCAACAGCGGATATGGTAACTGTGTTATAATAAATCACGGAGATGGAATAAGTACACTATATGCACATATGAGTTCAATTTCGGTGAGAGAAGGCGATTCTGTAGTTCAAGGTGATATGATAGGAAGAGTGGGCTCAACGGGAAATTCCACAGGACCGCACCTGCATTTTGAAACTATGCTTGGCGGAACAGCCGTAGACCCAATGCAATTTTTTAATTAAGTTGAGGCGATAATATGTATATAAAAAAATCAAGAGTTATAGCAAGTATAATAGCAGTTGTGCTTTTAACAGCGGTGTTGACTACTCTTGCATTAAATCCGTTTGGAATAGAAAATACGGGAAAATTTTTGAAGTTTTCGGCAATATCGAGAATAATTAATTCAGCATATTATGACGATATTGACAGAGGTGAATCTGCTGAAATGGCAATAGCCGGTGTTGCGGCGTCTACAGGCGACCCATATACGCAATATTATTGGGGAGATACAGCCACAGAATATATGGAGCAGCTGCAAGGTGACTACTGCGGTGTTGGAATGTATATAAGATGTGATACAGAAGAAAATCTGATAACCGTTGTTTCTTCAATAGCAGGAAGTCCTGCGGAGGAGGCTGGGATAACAACAGATGATAAAATTCTAAAGATAGACGGTCAGGTATATACAGGCGAGCAATTAAATGAGGCGAGCAATTATATGCGTGGCGAAGAGGGAACAGAGGTTACCCTGTCAATAAGAAAAGCTAAAGATAACTCTGAACAGGAGCTCACGTTAACGAGAAGGAAAATTGTCATAGAGAATGTGTCAAGCGGGATGCTTGATTACGGGATTGGATATTTGAATATTTCACAGTTTACGGAAAATGTGTCAAGTAATGTAAAGGAGCATATGGAGAATTTAAACAATGAGGGAATGAAATCGCTGATTATTGATTTGCGTAACAACCCCGGTGGAATATTGGATGAAGCTGTTAATATTTCAAGTATGTTTATAGAAACTGATGAAATTGTCACATATACTCTTGATAAAAACGATAGGAGAAACGAGTTCAAGTCGACAGATTTTTTGGGTGACGGAAAAAAATATGATATGGATATTGTAATCCTTGTAAACGGCGGAAGTGCCTCTGCAAGTGAGGTTTTAACGGGAGCTTTAAAGGATTACGAAAAGGCGTATGTAATAGGAGAAAAGACGTATGGCAAGGGAGTTGTCCAAAGTGTTATGGCTGTGGGTATAGATAATATTTTGTCGGTTACGACTTCAAGATATTATTCCCCAAACGGAGTATGCATACACGGAACAGGCATAGAACCGGACAGAACTGTTGAAATGTCATATGAAAATATGGTAACTGATATAAATAAAGGGATAGGAAATGATATTCAGCTTAATGAGGCGGTGAAGTTTCTGGCAAAATGATTAGCGTCGGCATAGTTTCGGTGCAAAAGAAAAAGGGAATATTAAGCGGTTTAGGTGCGAAAAATCTTGAAGTAAAGAAAAGCTTTGGAAAAGAGGTAATATTTGTGCCTGTTGAAGTCAGCTCTGTGTTTTCAAACACATCGGCTATCGGCAGGGCTATATTAAAAAGGAGGATCAAGTCAGCGGAGCGTATCCTTGCTCAAATGGGTGTGAATATCATCACTCATTCAAACGAGAGCGATATTGATGTTTGTTGTAAAAGAGGTATTCCGTCTGATGAGCTTTTAAACTGCTTTACCGTATGTATGAAAAAATATGGAGTCAAATCAAATAAAAGTAAGCTTATAATAATTGATAAGGAACTTGCATTTGCTGATGCAGATGCCCTCTCTACGCTTTGCTTGTATGCCCAAAACATCACGTTGAAAACGAGGCATATTGCAGAAGCGGAAAAGACAGCAGAAAAGATTTTTACTGAATTTGGCGTTTGGATAGAAGTAGAGGACTGTGTGAAAAATTTTAAAGCAAGTCCCTCAAGTATGATGATAGATGCCGACAAAGGAATAATCAGAGTTGCAGATTTAATTGTCGACGGCATTGATTATGGTATTGATTTTGGCAATTATAAAATTAATACGCAAGAAGTTACCGAAAAAATAAAAAAGTTAAATAAATTACAAATTAAACATCTGAAATCAGGAAGTAACCTATTAAAAATAAGTTGACATTTGTGATTTGATATTGTATAATATTACGATATGTGCAGATGTTTTACATCATCTGATTGATGTATTATGCGAAAGGATTGATTTATCAATGGAAAACAGTAAAAAGATTACTTTGACAAGTGAAGGCTTAAAGAAATTAGAGGAAGAATTTGAATATCTCAAAACAAAAAAACGTAAAGAAGTTTCCGAAAAAATTAAAGTTGCTCTCGGCTTCGGTGACCTCTCAGAAAACTCTGAGTATGATGAGGCTAAAAATGAGCAGGCTCAGGTTGAACTTCGTATCGTTGAGCTTGAAACAATGCTCAAAAATGTAGAGGTTATTGATGATGAAGATATCGACAGGTCTAAGGTAGGTGTCGGAACAAGGGTTCAGATAGAAGACGTTGATTTAGGTGAGGTGGATTGGTACACAATCGTAGGTTCAACAGAGGCTGACCCCACAAATGACGGTAATATGACAATATCTAACGAATGTCCTCTCTTTCTTGCTATCAAAGGCAAGGGTGTGGGCGACACTGCAACCGTTGATACTGCAGACGGTCCGATTGAATATAAAATTCTTGCTATTGAATAACAATTATTTATTGGAAAGGAATTTCGTAAAATGAGTGAAAATATAGGACAAAATATTGCAGAAGAAAAGGAACTGACAGAAGTTCTCAAAGTTCGCAGAGAGAAGCTTGCTGTTCTTCGCGAAAACGGAGAAGATCCTTTTAAGATTACAAAGTTCGACAGAACGGATAAAATTGACGATATCAGAGAGAATTATGACGAGTATGAAGGTAAAATTGTCACAGTTGCAGGCAGAATGATGTCAAAGCGTGTAATGGGTAAAATGTCATTTGCTGACCTTCGTGACGGCAGTAACAGAATACAGCTCTGCGTAAAACGTGACGAGATGGGAGAGGAAGAGTACAAAAAGTACAAAAAACTCGATATCGGCGATATGATTGGCGTAACAGGTGAGGTTTTTAAAACTCAAAAGGGTGAAATGTCAATCAGGACAAGCAGCATTACACTTTTGTCAAAGTCGTTAAGACCATTGCCTGAGAAGTTCCACGGGCTTACAAATACTGATTTGAGGTACAGACAGCGGTATGTTGACCTTATTATGAATCCCGAGGTTAAGCGTACATTTGAAATTCGCAGTAAGATTATGACCGCTATCAGAAATTATCTTGACAGCAGAGGTTATATGGAGGTTGAAACGCCTATTTTAAATACTATTCCGGGTGGTGCGAATGCAAGACCTTTTATTACTCACCACAACACACTCGATATTGATATGTACCTCAGAATTGCTCCTGAATTGTACTTAAAGAGATTGATTGTCGGCGGTTTTGAAAAGGTTTACGAAATGGGAAGATTGTTCAGAAACGAAGGTATGGACATAAAGCATAACCCTGAGTTCACCACAATTGAGTTGTATGAAGCATATACAGACTATGTGGGAATGATGAATTTAACAGAGGATATGATAAAGACTGTGACTGAACAAATTTTAGGCACAACCAAGATTACCTATCAGGGTGTCGAGATTGATTTGGGAAGTCCGTGGCGCAGAATATCTATGATAGACGCTATCAAAGAGTATTCAGGTGCAGATTTTTCAACTGTTGCAGATGCGGCAGAAGCTAAGGCTTTGGCAGAGTCGATCGGTATTGAGGTCGATGAAGAAAACGGCCCTTTGAGCAAGGGCGAGATAATCAGCCTTGCCTTTGAAGAAAAGGTTGAGGAAAACTTAATTCAGCCAACATTTATAACAGAGTATCCCGTTGAAATTTCACCACTTGCAAAACGTATGCCTTCAAACCCTGAGTTCACCGAAAGATTTGAAGTGTTTATTACAGGTCGTGAATATGGTAACGCTTTTTCTGAGCTTAATGACCCGATTGACCAGAAAGACAGATTTGTAAAACAGGTTGAAAAGCGTGAAGCAGGCGATGAAGAAGCGGGTATGATGGATGAAGATTACGTAAATGCTCTTGAATATGGCTTGCCTCCAACAGGCGGATTGGGAATAGGTATCGACAGGCTTGTTATGCTCTTGACAGACAGTTCTTCAATACGTGACGTTTTATTGTTCCCCACAATGAAGCCGTTGGAGAAATAAATGGCTTAAAACAGGTTATTTCAAGCATTTTACAAGGTTGATATTTGTTATTTTACGACAGAGTTACGACAAATGACGAGCCTTGATATAGTAAACCATTAGGACATTATCACTATTATTTGGTGATGGTGTCCTTTTTGTTTCCTATAATAGCGGATAGTTTACATTTGCTTATATAAATGAAATTCCTATATCCGCTATATCTGATGATTTCACATATCAAGTTGCTATTAGAACACATCGAAGTAAAATATACTATTATTCACACTGCCCCTTCTGTATAATATTATCGAACATACAACGACTTTGCACAAATGCTGAAAATGGCTTTAAATAAGTGTTTTTGAGGTGTTGAACTTTTAACGGACCGGAACATTAAAAGCCTGAAACCATTGAAATTACAGGATTTTGTCGAACTCACTTACGAACTACTATAATATTTACATAAATTTCATCAAAAATATTGAAAAATTTGACTTTTAATGATATAATAGTTATGCTACATACTATACTTATAATGGAATAAGTATAGTTTTTCAGCACAAGGTGTACGCTAATTAGGTAAAAGCGTACACTCTGACTACCATAGCTTTGTGTTGAAAGTATATGTAAGTATAAGTGTGTAGCAACCTTATGTCAGAGCCGTATGTTTTTCGTGCGTAGCTCTGAAATATGGGCTACGCATTTTTTATAATTTTTTAGGAGGTTTATAGTATGAAACAGCGAATTTTAACCCTAATATTAATGGTGAGCATTGTAATAAGCATAGCAACTATCCCTATTTCTGTTAGTGCAGCTACAAACGGAGGTTGTGGAGAAAGTTTAAAATGGTCACTTGATGATAACGGAACACTTACCGTAAGTGGTGAAGGAGAAATGTATGATTATAATTATGACGTTCGGGATGGAAAAGAATACACCAATACTCCATGGCGCGATAAAACAACTTTAATTAAAAGAGTGATAATCGGAGAGGGTGTTACCCGAATCGGAGATTATGCGTTTAGAGGTTCTAGCAATTTAACCGATGTAACTTTTCCCAACAGCTTAATTGAACTTGGCAAAGGAGCTTTTGACTTTACTAATTTATCTAAAGTAGTCATTCCAGATTCTGTAACGATAATTGGTCCGTTTTGTTTTAGCGGTTGTTTTGAACTTAACGAGGTTCAAATGGGAAAAAACATAGAATATATTGGAATGGAATCATTTGCAAGCACAGAATTAACAACTATCATATTACCACAAAGTCTCAACTACATAGGCGAATGTGCATTCAATATGTCCAACTTAAACACAATATACTATGAGGGTTCATCAAAGCAGTGGAATAACATAAACAAAGCAAACGCATGGGATTATAATTATTTAGGAATAAAATATGTAATTAAATATAAAGAAAGTGAAAATAACACGGACTATGCGACACCTGATTTCAACGTATCAGCACAGTCAAATGTACGTGTGTACTTAAATGGTGAAAAAATAGCATTTGATGTTCAACCACAGATTATTAACGGTAGAACTATGGTTCCAATGAGAAAAATTTTTGAAGAATTGGGAGCAACAGTTGATTGGGACGATTCAACACAAACGGCAATTGGAACAAAAGAAAATACAGTTGTAAAATTTACCATCAATGATTATACAATGTACAAAAATGAAGTTTCAAATGAACTTGATGTTCCTGCACAACTTATAGATGGAAGAACGCTCATACCACTTCGAGCAGTAAGTGAAGCCTTTGGCTGTCAAGTTGGTTGGGACGGAAACGACAGTATAGTGTCCATAATTGATGATTCTGATAATTATACAATGCTCTATGCTTTAAATGATAGAAGCAAAAGCTTTCCTTCTAACACTGTAGAAGCACAGTTAACAGCTGGTTGGTCTACAGAGCCTGTAGAAAACATATATTCTTCAAATGATGTCATGATGAGTGCATATTTAGATGTGCTAAATAGTTTAAAAGGAGATGGGGAATGGGACGCACGATATGTAGTATATGATATCGATAAAAATGGTATTTGTGAATTAATTATCGAAAGCGGAGTTGCATCTGAAAGTATATTGTATTTTTATACATTTAACGATGGAGTGGTTAATTTTTTGGGTGAAAAAATCGGTTCACATGCATATCTCGCGAGTATACCAAATGAAAATGGAGTTTTGAGAATATCTGCACATTCAGATTTTCAACATGTAAGTGTCATTTATATATCAGAAAACAATATATGTGAGAAAGAAGTTATGGCAAAGAGATTTACTGTAGCTGATTATGAAGTTCATAATTGGGAATATTATCAACCGTATGAGTTTTATGAAGGATCAGTTAGTTTGAAATTTCTTGAGAGTAATGATTTGTCTGGATTTGGTGACTTTAATTATATAGAATCTGGAAGCGTATCAACAGCATCATATGAAACAGGTATGAAGAAAGGTATTGGATACTATAACGATGGCTTATATTATGAAGCAATTGATGAAATACAATGGTTTTGTGATGCTAATTGGAATAATATGAACGAGGAGCAGCAAAATAATGCTTTGTGGTATTTAAGTGATTCGAAAATAAAATTAGCAGATTATTCGTTCGAATCTGGAAAAAAATATTACAATAGTGGTTTGTATTATGAAGCTCAAACTGATTTCACGAACGCACTATTGTATTACAAAGAAGCAAATAGTAGCAAGTGGAAAGAAGCAAATGATTATCTCTACTCTACCAACGAAAAAATAAAACAATGGGAAAACAGACCTATTTATAATGAAAATGGTTATAAATATGAAGTGTATGACAATTCCATCATTCCTAAATTTGATTTTTTTGCTGGCAAAAAATACAACAGTACAGATATGAACTATGATTTTAATGGAAAATTTTCGGGTTGGGAGTATACATACAACTTTTGGGGCGATACAAAAAAATTAATAGATTCCGTTAATAATTATATGGATCTGCTTGAGACAAATGGATTTGTGTTGACTGGCTCAGGTGATTATGTTAAATATTACTACTATCGAAGAGGAAATAACAAATTGATGATATTTATAGATATAGATGATAGTTATGTGAGTATAAATGTTTATGAATAAGAGATAATTTATATTATAATACAAAAATTTTCTTGACTTTATTTAAAAGATATTTTGATGTTTTATGCAATAGGAGATATGCAATTAAATTATTAAAAACAGTTAATATGCTTGGGTCTGCACCGATTAGTTTTATAAAATGTGTAGACAGATTAGTATAGTATAAAGATAAGCAAATATAGGTTATTTCAGATTTTTACTATATGATATAAATTTGGAAATGTCAATAAATGTGCAGTCGAAATTTACCCTAAAATTCTGAAAAGACTTTTGTGCTTCAACCGGCATGGGAGTGTTGCGCAAACCGTGTAAATAGAATAATCTTCTAAACAATTGTTAATAATATAATTGGCTTTTTCCGTACGGCAGGATACGGCAACGCAGGAGTGCGACCTGAGCGGCTGTACGGATTTTACCCCGAAATGGGCGGCACTTTTCTGTCGCCTGTTTTTTCTGCCCATTTTGGGAAAACAAAGGCGATAAACTCCGGGGTTTGGGGCAGAGCCCCAATCACGCAGTTCGTATTTCATCAAAACGTTCTTCAAAAAACATCATAAACTGCCCTATTATCTTGTCCCAATCTCTAACCGGATTATTCCATTTTTTACTGATTTCCTTTACGGACAAATATATCGATTTTTTGAGGGAATCATCTGTTGGAAAGTTCGTTTTCGTCTTTGTAAACTTACGCAGCATACGGTGAAATCCCTCTACTGCATTTGTTGTATAAATGAGCCTACGCATTTCTGTCGGATATTTATAAAATTCTGATAAATCCGTCCAATTTGATTCCCACATCCTGTATATCTGTAGATATTTGCTATCCCATTTTTCTTTGAATTCTTCAAGTGCATACAATGCAGCTTCTTCGTTGACAGCACCATATACTTGCTTTAAATCAGCCATTATTTGCTTTATATCTTTATATGATACGAATTTTGTGGAGTTGCGTATCATGTGTATAATACAAAGCTGATTTTCGGTCTTAGGAAATACTGTGGATAAGGCGTTTGCAAAGCCTGATAAATTATCATGGCAGGCAATTAAAATATCTTTTACTCCACGATTTTTTAGCTCGTTAAACATTGTTGTCCAAAAAGCAGCGTTTTCATTTTCGCCTATCCAAATCCCTAATATATCTTTTTTTCCTTCTTCATCTACTCCAAGTACACTGTACACACATTTATTTACTACCTTGCATTCTGTCAAAAAAATATAACAGGATATATTTCAGAAAGAGGTCTCTGTTGCCATTCCATCAATTCAGGCATAATTTTATCTGTAATACGGCTAATCAGACTCGCTGAAGCGTCAACTTGGTACATTGCAAGGATGCGAGCTTCCATATCATAAGTTCTGGTCTGCCGTTTTTCAATAACCTGCGGCTCAAATGTTCCGGTCTGTCGCGGGGTACAGATATTTCACTTTCGCCCCATTCACTCTTGATTGTCTTCTTCCCGTAACCATTACGGCTGTTACCGCTGTTGTTGTCGAGAATACTGTTTTTTTCATATCCTAAATGTTCATCCATTTCAGCTTCAAGCATCTTCTCAAGCGTTCCTGCAAACAACTGCTTAAGCTTTGAGGTTATATCGTTTGGAGTTTTACATCCTTCACTGATTAATTCTACTAACTTCATTTCCTGTTCATTCAACTGTGTCGTGATTTATTATCTCCTTTTATTTTATATTGGAGATTATTTCCATTTACACGGTTGGATATACAGCCTCTTGACATCTTTCTTTTGTTCGGATAAAGCAATTTTTCTGAATTTATCAGCAAAAACAGCCAAACTTGCCCGTATAATAACAGGTAAATTTGGCTGTGCGATAAGCGTGGTTATAGTGTACATTGTCCTCCGTATTTTATTGTCTTTGTTATACCATAATGAACTCCATTCTTTTAAAAGCTATATATATTTTACAATAGTTTAATGCTCTATTCAAGATGGAAACAGGTATTTCAGCGATATAGACAGTTCCTTACTTATTTTTGCAAGATAATAATCTTATATATAATAACCGTTCTCAAATGTAGCCTTAACAATAGAATTTTTATAATAACTGCTGTTTGTTTTCATTTTATAGTAAACAGCCGTACCGTCAGCAGATACAATCTTATAGCCCTTCAAACGCCTGGGATTTCCATATTGTCATTGACAACACGGGAATTTTTGTGGTGTTTTGTGATATTATATGCTATAATTTACGATAAGTAATGAAAGGGGTGATAGTATGGGTTTTTCCGATGTGCTAAAACTGTATCTGAACAAAACGCAGTCTACTGCGAAAGAGCTGTCCGCTGCTTCGGGTATATCGGCTTCTGCCCTAAGCAGATATCGTTCCGGGAAGAGAATTCCCGAGCAGGAACAGATTGAAAAGCTGATTTGCGGATTTGTTCAGCTGGCAAGTGAGAATAACCCGGAACTTGATGAAGCAATTATCAGAAACGCTTTTTCAGAGTTTACAAAGAAGCCAAAGCTCGATTATAATGCCATCATTAAAAATCTCAATGCTGCAATTCAAGCGTTAGATATCAGCGTTTCAGGTCTTTCAAGAGCACTGAGCTTTGATTCGTCATATCTGTCAAGAATTCGGACGGGTCAGCGTAAACCTGCCGATTTAGATAATTTTATTATCGAAACGGCAGAGTATATCGCAAGAACAAACTCACCATTGGCAATTGCAGGGCTTATTGGACAACCCGCAGAAGAACTGGTTCCGGTAGGTCGGTGTGCATTAAAACTGTGTAGCTGGCTAAATTCCAAAACGATTAGTCAGCATGATTATCTCGGAGAGTTTCTGTATCAACTGGATGCGTTCAATATTAAAACATATATGAGTAATAATCATTTTCCTGAGGTGACTCATAATCAGGAGTCGGAGATTTTATCTCTTCCGAAATACTATTACGGGTTTGACGAGATGAAAAAAGGCGAGCTGGATTTTTTCAGGACAGTTGCATCTTCGGGTGCAAATGGTACTGTATATATGTGTAACAGTATCCCTATGAAAGACTTGACCTTGGATGCGGCATATATGAGAGCATGGATGCAGACCATTGCAATGATGATTATGAAGGGCGCGGATATCCGGATGATTCATGATGTTGATCGCCCGCCCGACGAGATGATGCTCGGGTTGATGAGCTGGATTCCGCTTTATATGACCGGAAAGGTCACTTCTTTCTATCTGAACGATTCTTCAAACCGTATCTATTGCCACACGGACTACGTATCGG
>CADAVS010000047.1 GCA_902791425.1 uncultured Ruminococcus sp. | reverse complement strand
CAATATTATTTTCACGTTTCTCAGAAAGCTGTTCAATCTCACATTTAACAAGCTCGTATTCCTTTAAAGCTCTTTCATATGCTGCTTTTGCTTTTGTTGCTTCCTCTTCTGCAACATGTTTGGATTCCTCCAAGACTTCAAGCTGAGCCTCATACTGGTTATCCTTTTCTCGAAGAAAAGCAAAGAGGTCATCAATTTCCTTGATTTTGGTTTGGTCATCACCAAAATTCTGTGATGTCTTAATTTGCTCTATTTTTCTTAATATGGGAGATACATATTTTTTGCTTAGGAACATACAAGCAGCAATGGCAGAAACAGTAATGACAAGAAGAATCAAAGCAATGTTTCTGCGACCTTCTTGAATATATTTGTTGTATTGTGCCTGCGTAATCATAACGGATGCATCGAAAACATTGCTTCCAAGACGTATCTTTTTAGTTTTGCCTATGCAAGTATCTGCTCCAAAATCGAATAGAGAAAAGTTGTTTTTCTCAGAAACCTTAAGGGGTGCATCTTCGTATTCTGAAACATAGTAGCTGCTTGATGTGAACTGTCCGGAGATTTCACCCTTTTCTGTGTTCAAAAGACCATATACGACATGTCCTAAGCTATCGTCAGTAGGTTTTTGCGCAAGCTGAAAATAAAGGTTGTTAATTTCAAATCCGCACACACCGATAATATTCTTTTTAACATCATGTATCGGAACAAAAACATATCTTGCGCTTTCCCAGGTTTCAGGAATTTCTTTTACAGAACTTAAAACATAACGGGTATTGTTCGCAAAAAACGAGTCGCTATTTTCAAAGAAATCAGTTTTGCACTCGATTTGCCATCCGCTATGAAATAACAAATCATTGTTTTTGCCGGTTGCGAGAGTGCCTCTGTAGAGAGTGAATTGTTTGTTTGCGGTATTTTCTGAATACAAATTCACATATTTTAGATAAATTCCGCTGCACAAAGGAGTCTCGCTTTTTGAGTTGACTGTTGTATTTAAAATATAAAATGCACCGCTTGACGGGGCCATCTGCATATTAAGATATACAGTGTTGTAAAGTTCTCCTTGCAATTTATCAATTGCATCAGGATTATCTTTCAAGTCATCAAAGGTCAAATTGTTTTGAAGCAGATATTTTTGAATATCAGCTTCAAGTTGCTCGGAAAAAGAAATTGCATACGCTGCGGTTTTGTCTATATCGTTCTCGATTTTTTCAGAGTAGGTCGCAAGTTGTGTTTCAAGAACATCTGAAAGTTCTCTGTCAGTGGGGTTCAATACTCCAAACAGATTTAAAAGGAGCAAAAGAAGTGCCAAAAACATAGCGATTACGGTTATGATATACAAAACAAATCTTCTGCGCATAGAAAGTTTTTCGGTCTTTATGTAGTTTATTAAGTTTTTAAATTCAAAATATCTTAATAGTTTCATGATCTATTCGCTCTTATCTCAATTATTTTTCAGAAAGCTTTTTGATTTCTGAAAGTGATGCTTTTGTAAGTTCGTTTAGTACACTTTCTTTATCTTCGCCTGAAGCAACTCTGTTCTTATATTGAGTATGAGCAGAGCTTAAAACTAATCTTACATTTTCTTCATAGCTTTTCTGAACATCAGATGCTCCGTCATATAAAGGAAGTGCGTACATTTCATAATCCCCGAACATTATATCAATGGTGTCATAGAGGTTTCTGTAGTTTTCATTTTCAATAGAATCCTTTGTTTCAAACAAAAGATTAAATGCATCGTCTTTTACCGGAAGGTATCCTGCTTCTGTTACAAAATCTATGTTGTTTTCTTCTTCGGTTATCCATTTTGCAAAAATATATGCTGCATAATTTTTTCTCTCATCATTACTCTTTACGGCAAATAGTCCGGTACCACGATGAACTGAAGCAGGTGTGTCTTTATCAAAAAGAGGATAAGGCATAGAAATTGATTTTATATTAACCGTGGTGTTGTCAGGATAGATTACACTATCAGGCTGGTACAAAACATCGGCTGTAGAGCCTATGTTTGATATGATCTCAACCGTTTTCCAACGAGATGCCGCATATCCGTCATGAAGACATATTCCGCCATAAATTGCACATTTTGCCAGAGGGTTCCATATTTTTTCAAATGCTTTATTCTCAAGGTTTAATTTTCCGTCTTTGACGAAATTTTCGCCCTGTGTTTGCATTCCTATGTATGAATAATGATAAAAGTCGTTTATCTGTGTAAAGCTTTGCCCACCTGACCAGTCATAGTATACATTTGACGTTTTGAAAAGTCCGTCAAAGGTTTTTAAATCATTTACACTGCATGATGTTTCTTTGCTGAATTCATCAAATAATGTTTTGTTTAAATAGAATACTTCTGAAGATTTTGCAATGGGGAGCATTAGCAGCTCGTCTCCGAAATATCCTTCTAAAATAAATTTATTTGTATATTCGGAAAGTTCCTCTTTTGAAAAATAATCATTCCACGAAAGCAGACGTTCTTTGCCCACAAGCTCAGCCACTCTCGGATAAGCCGTAAACAAATCCGGCAATTTTTCAGCACCCGGTTCATCATTTGCAGCATCAGAAAGTGCCTTATCTATCGCAGATGAACTTGTTACTGAAACAACATTAACAATAATTCCTTTTTCTTTACCAACGGTACTGTTAAACTTATTAATTTCAACATTAAAAGGTGACTTTGTCTGACTCCCATACACATGCCACATTGTAAGTGTAACAGGGTTGTCGGGATCGGTTCTTTTTTTGTCTTCACAAGCTGAAAATAAAGATGTAATAAAAATAATCATAATAAGCGAAGCGATAATTCTTTTCATAATTCTCTCCTTTTCTAACACTATATCCCTACCCAAAACCCCACCCTTTTTTCAAAAAAACTTATCAATCCCACATTTTTTTTGCATTTTGGGTGGGGATTTATTTTGAATATATAAGTATAATTAAATCAGAAAATATATCTTTTTTGTATTTTTTACCTATATTGTAACACAAAACATTGATTTAGTCAAGGTCTCGGGCAATTCTTGTAAAAAGAAGGGAGTGGGTTCTTTGGATGTAAAGAAAAACAAAACAGCAAGCTTCAAGATTAATAAAACTCCAAGTGGTAATATTTATGAATTTTTTTGTGACTTGTCCCACGCCCTTGTATATTCATCAAAACCGATTAGAGCTGACAATCCCGAAGAAGAACTTATGCGTGCTTGGGGTGAAGGTGGAAAAGAATATTTTAACAGATGCCAAAAATGTGGCAAGTGGGTTATTGACGCTATGTATAATCCCGATGTGTGGAGCTGCGTGCAATGTGTTCCGATAGAGGATTACCCCGATTATTGCCCGGTGTGCGGAGCAAAATCGCAGGAACTATCTAATTTTTGTCACGTATGCGGAGCAAAGCTTTTTTACGGAGGTGAAGAAGAAAATGAAAAAACGGAACGCAAATAGAAAAAAATCACTTTCCTACTTTGGATTTGGAACTGACATTATGAAGCATTCGGTGGTATGTAGTGAGTGTAATTCTTTAGAACCAAGTAACAGGATGTATTGCAGTAAGTGTAATTCTAAATTGCCTAAATCAAATTTACATGATTTGTATAAGTCCTATCATATAAGCTGTGAAAAATGCGGCACGGTTCTTTCAAATTCTATGCACTACTGTCCTCACTGCGGTAACAGGGTGAAAGCATCCTCCGAGCTTTGTGCACTATAAAATGAAATGAGGTAGAAAGATTATGGATACAATTCAAAACTATAAATGTCCTTGTTGTACGGCGCCTTTAGTGTTTGATGCCGAAACGCAGAACTTAATATGTGAATCATGCGACAATACTTTCCCACTTGAAACGATGCAGCAAATGACAGAAGGCTCTGCCGATTCCAACGGCACATCAAAATACGATTGGGAAAGCTATACGCCAAGAAATTATGAAGACACAAACGAGGTTACTCTTTCAAATTATTCCTGTCCCTCCTGCGGTGCAGAGATTTCGGGCGATGATACACTTGGCTCTACTGTCTGTCCTTATTGCGGCAACTCCACTATTGTCAAAGGACAATTTGAAGGAACACTAAAGCCTGATTACATAATTCCGTTTAAGCTAAATAAAAAATCTGCAATAGAGGCTTTTGAGGGTGATTTCAAAAATGCACCGTTTTTGCCCGATGAATTTAAGAATAAAAGAAAAATTGAAGAGATGGCAGGCGTATATGTTCCGTTCTGGATGTTTGACTGCGACTGTGATGCGGCAGTAAGCTACAATGCAGAAAGGATAACCGCATGGAGCGATTCAAATTATAATTACACTAAAACTGATTATTTTAAGTTATTCAGAAGTGGTACTGTTGGCTTTGCCAATATCCCTGTGGATGCCTCTAAAAAGGCTGAAGATAGTTATATGGAGGCTGTAGAACCGTTCAACTATGAAGATGCCGTTGAATTTAGCGGAGCGTATCTTTCTGGATACTTGGCTGATAAATATGATGTATCGGCAGAAGAAAGCATTGAAAGAGCAAATGAACGTGTTAAAAACTCAACTGTTGAGGCTTTTAATGATACGACAAACCGTTACACAGCAGTAATTCCCGAAACCTCAAGGGTAAGCTTTTCAAACGGCAAGATAAGATATTCCCTCCTTCCTGTATGGATGCTCAACATTAAGTATATGGACAAAATGTATAAATTTGCTATTAACGGACAAACAGGAAAAGTCGTTGGTGAATATCCTGTTGATAACAGCAAAAAGTGGAAGTATTTTTGGAAGATTGCAGGCATTGCATATGTAGCAGCCGCCGCTATTGGCTGGATGCTTTTGCATTAAGGGGGGTGGTCGATATATGAAAAAATTACTTTCTTGTGTTTTACTTACTCTACTATTGCTCACTCTGTTTTTGCCCGTATATGCATCATTTGAAAATCCTTCAATTGTGGATGAAGCAGGATATTTGATGCAATCGGAGCTTGCATCACTTACAGAAAAGCTTGATAAAGTCAGAAACGAATATGATTTTGAGGTAGCAATTTATACAGAAAGTGAAATGACATCAGATACTGCAGAAGCATCTGCTGATGATATTTATGACTATGGTGGTTACGGTGCAGGTGAAAACGATGACGGTATAATGCTTTACATTTGCCGTGACACAAGAGAATATCACTTCACCACTCACGGCAAAGGATTAAAGTATTTCAATGCAAACGGACTTGCATATTTGGAGAGCAAGATTGTGCCACATCTTTCGGAAAACGATTATTATGAAGCGTTTGAAGAATATATAGACACCACAGATGAACTCCTCCAAATGGCAAAGGACGGCAAGCCTTACAATGAAAAGCAATACAGTATGAAATATCTGTTTGGAGTTATTATAGTATGCCTTATTGCACCGCTTCTGATAGCATTTTGGATGATGAAAAGAAAACTCAAAAAAATGAAAACGGCGGTAGAAAACGATTATGCGGCAAATTATATAAAGCCCGGCAGTATGAATCTGACGACTTCAAGAGATTTATTCCTGTATTCAAGGATTACGAAAACCGAAAAACCGAAATCGAATTCGGGAACACATACATCATCTTCCGGCAGAACGCACGGCGGACGAGGCGGAAGTTTTTAATTGGGAGGGTAATTATGAAAAGAATTTTATCATTTATTTTATGCTTAACAATGATTATGAGTTTTGCATCGGTTGTAAATGCGGAGCACTATTCCAACTTTACCGATGTTAAACCTGACAGCTGGTACTATGAAGATGTATATAATGCTGTAAGACTTGGTATTATCAACGGCAAAAGCGAAACCTCTTTTGCGCCTGATGATAATCTTACCTATGCCGAAGCGATCAAACTTGCAGCCTGTATGTATCAACTTTACAAAGAAGGCAGCGTTTATCTTGTGCCGGGTGGAACGCCCTGGTATAAAATGTATGTTGAATATTGCGAGTCGGTAGGTGTTATCACAAAAGAATATAACTACAACGAAAAGGCAACAAGAGCCGGTTATATGGAGATTTTTGCAAACGCTCTCCCTGATGAGGCCCTCGCAGCGATTAATGAGGTGCCTGACGGCTCCATACCGGATGTGGCTGTGTATGAAGATTATTCAAAAGCTGTGTATAAGCTTTACCGTGCAGGAATTTTAACAGGTGTGGATGCCGCTCACAGATGCGAACCAAGTTCAACCATTAAAAGATGTGAGGTTGCGGCAATCATCACAAGAATGATGGACGAAAATAAGAGAGTTGAATTCTCAATGGGTACAGAGGTTCCGAAGAGCGAAGAACCTAAGAACGAGGAACCAAAAACAGAAGAACCCCTATTTGAAATTCCAAAGGGTGCCGAAATTCTTCCTGAAGTTCCCGAAGAACCAAAGGCAGAAACCAAGAAAGAAACTCCTGATATGTATGAGCCTTTTGAAATAACGGTTCAGCCTGAAAGGATTGGTTCTGCCGATGAAGGAGAAACACTTACATATACAGTCGAAGCATCAGGCGGAAAAACACCATATACATATTCTTGGGGTACAAGAGACAGATATAACGGATTTACTGAATTTACTGAATCCGATTATGTAAAGGGTGCTAAAACCAATACACTTTCTCTTGTTTTTGATATTGACAATGCAACAACAAGTCAGTTCTACTGCAAGATTACTGATAGCCTTGGTCAGGAAGTGAAGTCTGAATCAGTGACAATACCTGAAAAGGTATTCATATTCAAGCCTGAGAACGTTACCAAATATAATTCGGGATATATCTTTGTCGGCAGAGTTGATAAAGGTGCTTTAAGAGTCGGCGAAACGGTTTCAATGCATGCGCTGTCACACGGCATTGAGGTTTATGGCGTTGTTACGGGAATTGAAATGTTCAATAAACGCCTTGATGAAGCAAAACAGGGTGATTACTGTGGAATCTTAATAGAAGAGCCGAAGGAAATCCCATATAATATGTGGGTGGTTGAAACTCTTGGGGTAAGTTTAACGGCAAGAGTACAAAGTTTGGGCAATTATGGCTTCAAGGTTCCGATGAAGCTTACCTTTCAGTATGGTGGCATAAAAAATTTAGGTGAAACTGTCACAATGCGTATGCATGTAAAAGGAGGTACACCTCCCTATACATATGAATGGTATAAGTTCGAAAATGGCAATGAATACACAAAGATAGTAAATGATCATAAATACAACGTGATGGGAAGCGAAGTAAGAATCATTGTTGATGCTGACGAGTTTGAACAAAACATGTGGTATCGTTGCGATGTGACTGATGCAGCAGGAAATACACAATATGAAACATGGTATGGTGCAGAGCCGGAAGCAACACCTTATCTTTCGCGGCAACCGAAAGATGTTTATGCGGATTACGGTGAAGAGGCTGTATTTAAGGTTCATACAAGATGCGCAAGTGCAACCTATCAGTGGTACATAAAAAATGACAACACAAACGGTTGGAAAAAAATCGAGCCGACAGATACATGGGCAAAGGGTGCTGCAACATCAACACTTAAGATTCAGGTCGAGAAGGCTGATTTTGTAAGTCACTGTGAATACAGGTGTGAGGTCAAAAATGGCTCCTATGGTGTGGTATCAAATTCGGCAAAGATTCTTCCGAGGTCAATGTATATAACAGCCAACCCCGAAAACGTAGCTGGAAAACACGGCGAGAAGGTACAGTTCAAGGTGGTAGCCGAGGGTGGAAAAGCTCCTTACAGTTATCAGTGGGAGTTCACATATCCGAGCGAAATTCTTGACGGCGGATATCTTAATGTTTACAAGGACTATGAGTGGGCAGAAGGTGAAAACACCGATACATTAACAGTCCTTGTTGACGATAACAAAATGAATTCAGATTGTAAATTCCGTTGCACCGTAAAGGATGCAACCGGAAGAAAGCTTACAAGTAAAGAAGCTTACATAATCTTAACAGCTGATGCAAATGTAAGCTTTGATAAAGAAAAATCCAAAGACAGTATGATAGTTATAATGCCATAACTATATAAAAATAAAGAAAAGAGGTAAACAAATATGAAAAAAACATTATCAATCATCCTATCGTTGTGTATGCTGCTTTCTATGGCAACAACAGCCTTTGCGGCATACGGAGAACACGAACATCAGCTTATGGATATGGCAAATATGGAGTGCCACTATTCCGAATGTACCATCTGCTTTGAACTTTTCAATGTAGGAGTACACACCTTTAAAGATGGAAAATGTACAGTTTGCGGTCATGATGAATTCGTAAACCCTTTTGTTGATGTCCCTGAAGATGCGTGGTACCACGATGAAGTAGTGGGAGCTGTTTACACAGGCATCATTAACGGTAAGAGTGCAACAGAATTTAAGCCTGATGATCTTCTTACATATGCAGAAGCAATCAAGCTTGCGGCTTGTATGAGTCAGGTTTACTTAAATGGTAATGTTACCCTTACAGCAGGTACTCCTTGGTATCAGCCTTATGTTGATTACTGCAAAATCAATAACATAATCAAAAAAGAATATGACTATAACGCAAATGCTACAAGAGCAGGATACATTGAAATCTTTGCAAGTGCTCTTCCTGATAGTGCATTTGAAGAAATAAACAATATTCCAAACGGAAGTATTCTTGATGTTAAGTCAGGAGCTACATATGCTCACTATGTGTATAAGATGTACCGTGCAGGTATTTTAACAGGCGTTGATGCACTTCACAACTGCAAGCCTGATGATAATATCAAAAGAAGCGAGGTTGCTGCAATTATTTCCCGTATGATGGATGAAGGTAACAGAGTAAAGTTTGATATGTCTGATCCCGACGGTAATAAAAACACAGAGGATGACAACGATAAAGAAATAATAAACAAAATCGAAGAAAACAAAGACAAAGATAAAGATGAAGATGCTGAAAAGGATAATACTAAGCAGAACACCGAAGAAAAAGAAGATGAACCGATAAATACAGCTCCTGAAGATCCTCAGATTGGGGTTCAGGATCCTACTCAGTCGGTTGATCCCGGTGTTTCTGTCACACCAACCAAACCTTTTGACGGCGGAAGTCAGGAGTACATTCTGGACACACCTCTTACCATCCACAAACAGCCTGAAGGCTCAGAGGCGGAAGAATATGGATCAAAATACGAGCTTGAGGTTCAGGTATTTGGCGGCAAAGCTCCGTATACATATGAATGGCAGTACAAAGTTCGCAGAGATGCAGTAACAATCAAAAACGGAGATTATGCAAAGGATGCTGAAAGTGCTGCACTTGTTCTTTCAGTTGAAAAAGAAAACACTCTTCTCGGTCAGGGCATCTACTGTGTAATTACCGATGCAGAAGGCACAAAGGTAACAACTGATACAGTTAAGGTTTACGGACCTTTCTCAATGCCCGTTGATGATTGGACTTTAGAATCAGGTAAGAATACTCTTATCGGCAGCGTGGCAGACGGTATCCTTAAAAAAGGCGAAAAGGTTTCTGTTATAAGGGACGGCAAGGTTATCGCAATAGGCGTTGCAGAAGATTTGCAGATGTTTAATAAATCCATGGACGAAACCGTTAAGGGAGAAAATGTTGGAATCGTATTTAACAGAGACGAAGGCGTAATACCTTCAAGCGGCGATATTGTAGTAAAATATCAGCCTACACACGTTGTTGACACAAGCGATATCGTAAACTAATCAGTTGTTAATTAAATTCAACATAAATTTATAAGGAGGTAAAGATTATGGGATTAGGAGATTTCTTTAAAAACATTTTTGGTAAAAAGACCTGTGCATTTTGCGGAGGCGAGTGCGGTATGATGAGCCGCACAAAAATTAAGGGCGATGAGTATATCTGCTCAAAATGCGATGATATGTGTTCAAACTTTATCAGAAAAAGCAGATTTACAAAGACGGAGCTTGAAGGACATATGGAGTATATGAAACGCTCTGACAGAATTTACAAAGAAGTAATTCTACCGAATGTCCAAAAACACGAGTGTTATCCGTCTGCAACACAAAGACAGGGTATTGAGTTCTTTGATGATTTTGGAATGTTCCGTATTATAGACGGTTCCAGAGACAACAAGGAAAACTATCCAAAGGAATTATTCCGCTATGACCAGGTGGCAAGCTATGAGCCGTATTTTGAGGAATCAGAAGAAACTGATGAAAACGGAAAAACCAAAAAAGTGTTTGGCGAGGGCGGTATCAAAATCACTTTAGTTGGCGGCAGAGATGACATAACTACTATGAGAAAAGGACTTCGTGCTCATCCTTACATAACCGAAGAGATTACCGTTTGCTTTGCAACAAATGACAGAGAAAAGGAAAATTATCTTAAATATGCAGAAAATGCAATCCATCATTTCAATTATATTTTCGGTGTAAACGATGATCAAAAGGGCTTGTTCAGCTTTGGTATGTCAACAAAAGAAAAGCGTGATCTGAAAGCAGCGGTTGCCTTTACCAAAACTGCATTTGATGCTGTAAAGGTTGCAAAGAATGGCGGCGAAATAACTGACGAAAAGAAAGCGGAAATTATGGAAAACATGAACGCCATTGACGATGCACAAACCGGCGGACTTGCAGTGTATACAAGAGCGGCTGATAGCGCAGAAGCAAAAATTCAGTAAATTATCAAAATATTAAATTTAAGGAGGAATTATATCATGAAGAAATTATTATCTGTTGTTTTGGCACTTACGTTGGTTTTATCACTGGCAGCATGCGGCGGCGACAACAAAGGTGCAAAGATTACACTTTATGAAGATACATGGGAGGGCGACAATGTAAAACTCGCAGTAGATTTTTATTATCCTGAAGATGCGGGCATTACTTTAGAGGGCGACGAAGAATATCCGAACTGGATTGATATGAAGTACGAGTCAAAAAATATAACAATAGGTCCTGCAATTTTTGAGGACACAACCTTTGATTCAAACAAGGAATACGCAAAAGAGAACGAAGATACATATGAAGAGTTTGAGCTTAACGGTTATGATTGCTATGCTTATGAAGACTTTGGCGGATATTGCATCTATGTGCATTTAGAAGAGGTTTCAGAAACAACTGACAGATACCTTGTAATTAATACAGAAACTATTGATTACAGCAAGGATGGTACTCCTGAGGACAAAGCTCAGTACGAAGATGAGGATATCAAGAAAATTGTTGACTCCTTTGAATATCGTGGTGTAGTTGAATATCCTGAAGAGGAAGAAAAAACAGAAAAATAATTAAAGGAGACAGATTAAAATGAAAAAATTATTAGCATTATTATTGGCAGGAATTATGATTTTTGCACTTGTTGGTTGCAACAATGCAGAAGTTTCGGAAGAAGCAGACAATTCAGGTTATTCAGAAGAACTTGACGAAGCCGAAGATGTAGTAAACAAAATCAATATGACCTACGGCGATGACGAAACAAAGATTACACTGCATAAGCCTGATGGTGCATCCTTTTCAGTTGATGCAGAGGATGCCGAAGATGCAGGCGACATTGTAATCATGCTTGCTGACGACTCTTCCTGGGATGCAGAAATTATGGGATATAAGCATTTTGAGGGTATCAGCAGTAACGAGCCATTTGTAGAGTATTATTTTGATGGTGCGGCATCGGATGATTATACATTCTATGAACAGGAAGCAATTGACCTTGGTATTGATTTTGAAGGAAAGCCTGTAAAACTCATCAGATACACCTACAAAGAGGTAGATGACGAAGAAGAATACAAGGCATGCTTCGTAGGATTTGAATACAAAGGCACAGAAGACAGCGGTCTTTTCGGACTTAAAATCGGTTCATTTGAAGAAGAACTTTCGGATGATTACATAAAAGGTTTATTCAATCAAATTTTCCGTCTTGAGAGATAATTTGTAAGCGAAAGAAGGGAGCTTTCGCTCCCTTCTTCTCAAAACCCTTCAAATAAAGGTTGAAGGGTTTTGAGAAGAAGAATTTCTTTGCGAGAAAGGAGGACTTTTTATGACAAAAAGATTCGTATGTATAGGAATGGTGGTTTGCATCTTGCTTTCCCTTTGCTCTTGCAAAAAAGCACCAAACAACGTTGCAAATGAAGCTCCCGAAGAGGATATATCCTTCATTTCAGTAATGCTTGGTGATAAAAACATCGAGGAATGGAATGAGAACAATGTTATTGCAAATGTATCATGGGACAAACTGAAGCTTTCAGAAGATGATGAGAAGAAATTCCCCAAGCTTAAAAAGACCTTTGATAAGCTTAATGATGAAGCATTAAATGATGCAAAAGCATTGATGTATGAACTCTCGGGTGCTGCCAAGGATTTAGAGGGTGATAAATACAATCCTCTTTATCTTGAAGGAGTGTCAGAAGTATATTTACAAAGAGCCGACACAAAGATTGTAAGCTATGTAGAGGAGGTATTCGTACATTCCGGCGGTGTACACCCCGATTATCATTACATAACATCTAATTTTAATCCAAAAACGGGCGAAAAACTAATATTGACCGATGTTATGCCAAGTATCAAGGGTTTGCCTGATATTCTGGAAAGTGAACTGAACATAAAATACGATTATCTGAATTTCGGCGAAAATCAGTTATGGACGATTTTTAACAAGTATTCTCCTGAAGATTACAATTGGACACTTGATTATCAGGGCATTACATTCTGGTTTAGTCCTTATGATATAGCCGCCTATGCAGCAGGCCCTCTTTCTGTGAAAATCTATTTTGATGAAGAACCCTATATTTTCAATGAAGAATATACAAAGGCACCTTCCGGAAACTTTTGCTTGATGCTTCCGATGCGTCAAAAGATTGATTTTGACTTAAACGGAAATGATGAGGAAAAAGATTACATAGAAATAGATACTTCATTGGACCAATATGGCTCATACAATATGCTGTCGGTTACGGTAAACGGAAAAACTTATACCGATGAAATCAACTATGCTTACGATTTTGATGTTTATTTAGCACATATCGGTGATAAAAATTATATTTATTCAGATTCGTTCTCGGACAATGACTACCATATGTTCAACACATGGGATATAAATGGCGATACTCCAAAAATGACACAGGAGCTTTATGGTACTGAAGTTGATTATGAGTATATAGAGGAAGGCTTTGAAGATGGTACAGTGTATAAGCAAGCCTTTAATAATCCTGAATTTTTAAGGCTTGAAACAAGGTTTGGATGATTTACCTGGACGTC
>CADAVS010000046.1 GCA_902791425.1 uncultured Ruminococcus sp. | reverse complement strand
GTCGAACATTGGATTAACAATTTACCTCGTAAAATCTTTAATTATCACTGCTCTGATTTTCTTTTTCAAAATGTCCTATTTGATATTGCAATTTAGATTTTCTTTTGCAGTTGTCAAACATATGGTCCATTTTTATCAAAAATGTTATGCATACAAAAAAGCACCCTTGATAAAAGGTGCTTTTTTTGAAAATTAAAATTATTTGTTTATAAGATCCTTGAGAGCCTTACCTGCTTTGAAAGTAGGAACTTTAGCAGCGGCAATCTGCATTTCTTCGTTTGTACGAGGATTTCTGCCTACTCTTGCAGCTCTCTCTCTAACTTCAAATGTACCAAATCCAACGAGCTGAACCTTTTCACCCTTTTTAAGTGATGCTTCAACTGAATCTACAAAAGCCTTAAGAGCAGCTTCTGCATCCTTCTTTGTAAGATTAGCCTGTTCAGCAATAGCTGAAACTAATTCTAACTTGTTCATTAATATAATCTCCTTTAAATTAAAATATAAATTTTATGGGTCTATTTTACTATATTTTTATTGAAATTTCCACAATTTTTTTAAAAAAATAATAAATTTGTATGTTTGCACAATTTTTCATATAATAATATGTCAATTATGCTCAGTAAAATAGCTCAAAATGCACGTTTTTATGATGTTTGCGACTGCTACTTACTCTTCCGGATTGTTTATTCGCATCTCATTGTACTCTTGTCGCGTGATTAAAACCTGTCTTGGCTTTGTTCCCTCATACGGACCGATTATATTGTACTTTTCCATTTGGTCAATAAGTTTAGCCGCACGCTGATATCCCATTTTAAATTTACGTTGGAACATTGCAACTGACGCCTGACCGTTCTCCAAAACGAGTTCTACTGCCTCGTAGAACATCTTATCCTTTGAGCCATCTCCGCCGTCATCAGCATCATCTGACTGCTGAGCCTTTGCACCTGAATTTACCTGATCCACTTCTTTTTGAATATTCTCTATTATTTCTTCATCATAATCGGCTTTATATTGTCCTTTAATGTAATCTATTACCGCATCTCTCTCTTTGTCGCACACAAAGTTACCCTGTATTCTGATAGGCTTCGCCGCACCTCTCGGGCTATACAGCATATCACCTTTGCCCAGCAGCTTTTCCGCACCGCCGCAGTCAAGAATTGTTCTGCTGTCCACACTTGATGATACCGATAGAGCTATTCTTGTGGGAATATTGTTCTTTATGACACCTGTTACAACGTCAACAGATGGTCTTTGCGTCGCAATAACCAAGTACATTCCTGCTGCTCTTGCAAGTGCCGCTATGCTGTTAATCGCACTTTCAACCTCATTTTTGGCAGCGAGCATCAAATCTGCAAGCTCGTCAATAATTATCACTATTTCAGGTAATTTTGCGTCAGGCTCGTCGATTTCTTCCATAAGCTTGTTGTAATCCTTTAAGTTTCTTACCTTGTTCTCATTCAACAGCTTATACCTGTTTTTCATTTCGCCTACTGCCCAATTTAATGCACCTGCCGCGTGCTTAGGATCAGTCACAACGGGAATAAGCAAATGGGGCAGCCCATCATACACACTCAACTCAACCATCTTAGGGTCGACCATTATCATTTTTATTTCATCAGGTCTTGCCTTAAAAAGTATACTCATAATCAACGAATTTATACACACACTCTTACCCGAACCTGTGCCGCCGGCTATCAATGCGTGAGGGAAGTCAGCAAAGTCCGCAACCACGCACGAACCGCTTATGTCCTTACCCAACGCAAATGCCGTCTTTGACTTGAACTTTTTAAAGTTGTCACTCTCTATAACCTCTCTTATGGAAACGGGAGTTGCTGTCTTGTTAGGAATTTCTATTCCTATTGCGGATTTACCCGCCACAGGCTCAATTCTGACACCCGATGCCGCAAGGCTTAGTGCGATATCATCAGCCAGATTTGTTATCTTGGACACCTTAACACCCAATCCGGGCTGAAGTTCAAACCTTGTTACACTCGGTCCTTGTGTTATGTTTATTATCTTTGCATCCACCTTAAAACTACGCAGAGTATCAAGTAAGCGGTTTGCCTTTTCTTCAAGCTCATTCCTAATTTCGCTTCTGCTTTTCTGCATAGGCTTTGGCTTTTCTAACAAATCTACTTTTGGGAGTCTGTACCTTACAATTTTAGGCTTTTGTGCCTCTTCTTTTATCTGTTTCTCCAGCTTCGCCTCTATTGTTTGTTCCTCCGCCTCCTCAACAGCCATTCTTTTACCTGCAAGAACTGCTCTGTCAAGCGGAACTCCCTTGTCAACCGCCTTTTGTGTCATATTATCCAGCACATCCTCAAGCTTTGCCTGCGACGGCGGTTCATAATCTGTTCCCTCCTCGTTTTCCACAGGTTTCTCATAGTTGCCGTTTTCGTCAGGAAGCTCAGATATAACACCTGTTTTCATATTGTCAATATCAAATGGCAAATCTTCAGCATTTTTTATATCCGTACCCTCAGAAATAATACCATCAAGGATTTCATCATCCTCTTCAAATTTAAAACGTCTGTATTTCTTTTCTTCTATATCTGTTGGCTCATCATCTATTGGTTCTTCACCGCCAAAATACTTATCAAAAAAGCCTTTTTTCTTTTTCGGCTCATTTTTTTCAATCTGTCCTTCTGCCTCACGTCTTTTTCTCAGTTTTTCTTTGACACGTTCAGATTGCTCGGTGTACTCGGGAAGCTCAAACTCACCCTCACCATCTGCATCCTCGTACTCTTTTTCGCCGTTTGCAAATATGCCTGCAATGCTTTTAAACACTTTTTCTATTGATATCTCGGTAAGTAAAATTATAAACACAAGCTCTGCCGCAATTGCAAACACCCACGTTCCTGCCGAGCCAATACACAGGTGAAGCAATCCGCAAAGACCGCCGCCGATAACACCACCGCCATTGCAATTGATGCCGTCATTCCACAGAATAAGTATATTGTCAAAAAAGGTGTCGCCTGTGAACTCATAGTTGCCCATCCCCATAGATGTAATCACCGATGTCATAATCATTATCAATAAGAGCATCACAATTCTGAAAATATTTTTATCTCCGATTTTATCCAAAAAAACTTTTATGCCTGTGACTACAATAAATACGCAACTGACAGATACGGATACTCCCAAAAGTCCGTAACAAATATTTTTTATCGCATTGCCGAGCGCCCCTGTCATATCACTTAAAAACGAGCACGCCAGAAAAATGCCGAGAGCAATTAATAAAATTCCCTTTATCTCATTTGAGAGTGTTTTATTTTTTATACTTCCTTTAGGCATTTTTGTCATTTGTTTTGTTGTATTTTTTGTTCCCTGCTTCTTCGCTCCGTTTTTGGGAGGTGACTTTTTCTTTGCAGGAGCCTTTTTCGTTTTTGTATTTTCCGCCATAATAATCTCCGTTCCGCCGCCCTGCGTCGGCATAAATAATAATTGGTTTTCTCCTATCCGCAGGGCAAGGAACGATAAGAGATTATTTCGCCCATGTGCGTTTCCGAGGCATAGCGTGAAAGGAACTCTCACGTTATCTCCCTGTCATAATTGTCAATCTGATTTTGAGTACAAAATCGGTAATATACATTATATTATAACATATTTTATCGGTTGTAAATATTAAATTTATGTTTCAAATAAAAAAGCCACGCTTGTATGAAAAACGTCGAATTTATGACCCTTGCGTAATATATCGGATATTGTAGGGCAGGAGCTTGCTCCTGCCGGCGTTTTATAGGAAATTAAAATGTGTATATGGTTTGGCATTATTACATATTTGTCAATTTTAATTCCTATATATCGGTTTTCCAATAATTCTATTTGTTCTTTTGCAATGTTACCATATTGGGTTAATTAATTCATTTCTGCGTGTACGTATTTGCGTAAACAGCGAAAGTATGTTATACTTTTACTGCATTATAACACAACTAATAACTATTGGAGGTATTTTTATGAAGGGATACGATAAAAGGGCAGAAACGAAAATAAATCGTTTCTGCCCCTTAAATTACTATCCTTTTGAATTTATTTAGGGTTCACAATATCACGCCAACCGAGGTCGCCTCTCTCAATACCCATAATCAACACCTCTGCCGTAGCAACATTGGTTGCAAGAGGAATATTATGCACATCGCAAAGTCTAAAGAGGGCATTGACATCAGGCTCGTGCGGTTGTGCCGTAAGCGGATCTCTGAAAAACAAAACAGCATCAATCTCATTATATGCAATCCTTGCCCCTATCTGTTGGTCACCGCCTTCATGTCCAGGTAAGAACTTGCTTATAGGCAAACCTGTAGCCTCTTCTACCATACTACCGGTAGTACCTGTGGCAAAAAGCTTATGCCGCTTTAATATTCCGCTGTATGCAATACAAAAATCAACCATAAGTTCTTTCTTTTTATTATGTGCTATTAATGCAATATTCATATGCTATCCACCCTATCTGCTAATATAAATAAAGTTTTAAACAAATACCTCTTTCCAAATTTTTTCATAGTACAATTATATCTTAACATAAAATTTAACAAAAGTCAAAAGATTTTTGTTAAATTTTTAGATTTTTTTGCTAAAAAACGATTGATGCGAGAAAAAAGTCTCACATCAATCGTTTATATATTTATAAAGTTCCCTCTCCCCTTGGGTCATTTCCGTCAATATCCTCTGAATTATTCTTAGGCACAACGGCATCAATTTGGTCATTTGATGCGTTATTTTTCTTGTTTGACTCCTGCTGTTTTTTGCTGTCTGTGTTGTTATCCTTAGACCCAGAACTATTAATCTCGGCAGGCGGCAATGATTTTTCATCGCCATCATCACCATTTTCAGATAATGACGTCTTAAAATCCCCATCCTTAATCTTCATATACGCGTCAAATATTTTACGTGCAATCCCTGCTGCATAACCGCTCTTTGCCCCGTGCTCAATTATTACTGCTACAACAATTTCAGGGTCATCATATGGTGCAAAACCAACAAACAGAACATTATCTGCACCGCCGGGAACCTCTGCCGTACCTGTTTTACCTGCCGCCTTATATGTGCTTGTCGCAAAGGCAGCACTTGCGGTGCCGACAGTTACAACCTGACGCATACCATTGGTAACAGCATTATATGTTTCATCAGATATAGGGTTGTCCGATAAAACCTCAGGCTCCTTCTTCATAACAACTTCGCCTGTGTCATAGTTTACAACCTCATCCACAAGATGCAGAGAATATCTTTTGCCCTTGTTCAAAATCGTGCATACATACGACGCAAGCTGTGCCGGAGTGAACAAGTTATCCGATTGCCCAATCGCCATCTGCAAAACGTCACCCGGGTACCACACTCCCCCTGCTTTTTCTCTCTCCTCAGGGCCTGCTAAAATCCCCGTACTCTCTTGAAGCTCTATTCCCGTGGGTTCGCCCAGACCGTATTTTTCAGCATATTCCCTTAAAGTATCAACTCCCATTCTTCTTCCAATGTCATAAAAAAAGTAGTTGCACGATACCCCTATAGCCTCTGAAACATTAATCGTTCCGTGGGTAGCACCTGTTGACGAATACACCAAACAGGTCGGCTGATATGACGGATAATAGGTGTACTTTCCTAAGTCAGTAATATACGTGTTAGGTGTGATTTCTCCGCTTTCAAGAGCTGCGATAGACGTCAATGGTTTAAACGTTGAACCCGGTGAGTACGTTCCGTTTAAAACACGATTTATCAATGGCTTTGACTTTGAATTTAGTAGCTTATCATAGCTTTCATTGAATGTTGCCAAGTCATAAGTTGGATACGAAGCCGTCGCAAGCACTCCGCCCGTTTTAGGGTCAACCGCTATAACCGCACCTGCTCCCCCCGTTCCATATGCCTCCATAATTCCCTCTCTCAAGGCACTTTCGGCAACAGCCTGCAAATCAACATCAAGTGTCAGCTTTGCATAATTGCCCGGTTCAGGCTCCCGACTTTGAAGTATTTGTGTTACTCCGCCGCCTCGGCTCATTTCTACACTCTTATAACCATCTTTACCCTTGAGATAACTCTCCAATACCTTTTCAAGTCCGTCTTTGCCGATGGTATCATTCATTCCATAGCCTTTGTCCTTCATTTCGGCATACTCTTCCGCATAAATCTTGCCTGTTCTGCCAAGAATATGTGCCGCCATTGTTCCGTGAGAAAAACTTCTTATAGGCTCTATCACAACTTCAACACCGGGGAAGTCCATAAATCTTTCTTTTAACGGCTGAACCGCATATTCGTCAATATCTCTTGCAAGAATATATGGGTTTTTCTCACTAAACCCATTCTTTTCCATCGCATATCTCACGGCAGAAATTACAAGTGCCTCATTCTCATTATAATCGCCTGAGATATTATATTTTGATTTATAGAATGAGAATATCTGCTCTGCTGACGTGTAATCTGTCAGCTTGTTCTTCTTTTTCCAATCTGCCAAATTCTGTTCTGCCTGTTTTTTTTCTTCCTCAATTTCTTCCTTTGTTTTCTCGGTTGTCTCCTCTGTTACTTCCTCTGACTCCTCTTTGAGCTTTTTAATCTTTGCGACAGTGTAGTCATTGAGCTTTGCACCCAAAACCTTTCTTGTACCGCCGTTTTTTTCTATATCAAAATCAAAGTCAAGCTTGTCCGTATCAGGATTTATAACAATAGGAAAAATACTTTCAATCTCTGCCCCATATGAGCCTACAAGATATGCCGCTTTATGAATTATAGCATTAAGCTCCTCATCAGTCATATCCATTTTCTGAATTTGAACGGTATAACCCATTCTGTTTTCCACGAGAGGTTTTCCGTTTTTATCTACGATTTCGCCTCTCGGTGCAGGAATTGAATAAGCACGCACCAATCTCTGATTAGCTTGCTTCTCATATGACGAGCCCTTGACAATCTGCAAATCAAAAAGTCTGACAACACATACAAGTGCCAAAACAATCGTCAAGCCTGATATTATCATCATTCTGAATGAACTGTTTTTCAAGAGCTCACCTCCCTTAAATCATATTTCTTCTTTCTAACAAATTAAAACTTTTGCCGATAGGAACACATAAAATAAAGCCTGCAATCCCTGTATACAAGGCCTTTGGCAATATTGTTCTGATTAGGGCAATCCCAAATCCCAAGTCACCCCAAGCAATGAAATATCCTATATAATAGATAATGTTATATATAAGTGCGGCAACAAATACGGTTATTGCACACACAATGGCTCCGTCGCTCACAAAATGGTCTCTCAGCAAGCCTGTCAAAAGTCCTAAATACATATACACAATCGCACTTAGTCCAACCATTCTTCCGACCATCATATCTAAAACAAGACCGAAAACAAAACCTATAACCGCACCTTCACGCTTATCTCTGAGCAATCCTGTGCATATAACAAAAATCAAAAATAAATCAGGGCTTACACCGAAAATTCTTATCCATTGAACAGCCGTAGGCTGAATAATCACAAGCACGAGCAACCATACTGCATAAAAAATAATGCTTCTTTTATTAATTGCTCTGTCTCCAAAAAAATTAATATCATTCATCTTCATCACTATCACTATCATCTGAGGTAGCTGTTTCAGACTTTCCATCATCTGTATCTTCTATCGACAAATCAGATTCCTTATACGAAGTCACAACAAAAACCTCGTTCAGCTTTTTTATGTTCGCAAGGGGTTCAATAGTTGCCGCCTTCGACATAGTTGCGTTTTCGTCATAAACCTCCACAACCCTGCCGATGACAAGTCCCCTCGGAAATATACCGCCCAAGCCCGATGTTTCCACTATGTCGTCATTTTGAATATCAGTGTCACGGGCAATATAACCAAGTCTGCATTTTCCCTCGTATCTCAAGTTGGAATTACCTTCAAGAATACCGATTTCCTTAGACCTTTTAATCATTACACCCACAGAGGATTGAGGGTCAAGTATGGTAATCACCTTTGCCCAATTTTCTCCAACCTCGGATATCTGTCCCACCAAATTACGCTCCGCATCGACAACGGCTTGATTTTTCTTAACCCCGTCTTTTTCACCTCTGTTAACAGTGAATGCGGAATACCAATTGGTCGGGTCTTGAGCCGCAACCTTTGTCGCAAGCATATTAATATCAACAGATTTTTCTTGCAGTTTAAGCATTTTTTTGAGCCTGTCATTTTCCTGTTGGAGTCCCTGCATTTCGTTTATCTTGCTCTGCAGGTTATTATTTTCATTTTTTAAGCTCTGATTTTCGTTTCTCAGCGATTTAACATTTCCAAAATAATTTGTAATACCGCCGAACCATCCGCCTATACCGCTGACAGCACCGTGGGCAGGTGTAGTAACCGTTCCCCCCACGTTTTCCGCAACGGAAGCATCACGGTTTGCAGAACTGAATACACCGATAATGATTATCGCCGTAATGGTAGCCGCTATTAATAAAATCAAGGGCTTATTTTCAAAAAATCTTCTCATTATGATTACCTACTATCTTCCAAGTATTCCTTTGCCACGCCTCGTCAACAAAAAGTCAAGAGCCTTTCCTGCACCGATTGCAGTACATTCAATAGGATTTTCGGCAATGTATACAGGTATCTCTGTGCTTATGTTTATCAATCTGCCAAGACCTCGCAGCATTGCACCTCCACCTGTCAAAACAATACCGCTTTCGATTATATCCGCCGCAAGCTCAGGCGGTGTTTCCTCCAATGTCATTTTAACACTTTCAACTATTGCATCTGCATATTCCGAAAGGCAGGAGCGTATTTCATCAGTTGACACCTTCGCCGACTTAGGCAGACCTGTCACAATATCCCTGCCGTTTATTTCAACTGTTTCCCTTTCTATTCCCGAATAAACAGAGCCAATACTTATCTTTATTCCCTCGGCGGTGACGTCACCGATTACAATGTTATACTGCTTTTTAACATATTGAACAATAGCAGAGTCAAAGCTTGCACCTGCCGAACGCACTGTGTTTGAAACAACAATACCTCCGAGAGCAATAACCGCCGTTTCGCAGGTTCCTGCACCTACGTCAACAATCATACTTCCGCGAGCCGCACCAACGTCAACACCGCAACCCACAGCCGCCGCAAGAGGTGCCTCTATCAGTGCGATATCTCTTATTCCCGCACTGCGTGCCGCCTCATATACCGCTCTTCTTTCAACATCACTTATTCCGCAAGGAACGCTTATTGCCGCTCTCACTCTCGCAAATGAGCCTTTAACTACATTCTTAACAAAATACTTAAGCATAGCAGAGGCTGCATAAAAGCCTGTGATAGCACCGCCCTTAATGGGGAGTACCGCAGATACACCCTCGGGCGTTCTGCCCAGCATATCACTTGCCGCCTCGCCTATGGCTACAATGCGGTCATCAGCGTTGCTCTTTATTACAAGCGACGGCTCATTTAATACTATTCCATTCTCACATTCGTATATCAGAGTGCTTGCAGTTCCTAAATCTATTCCTAAATCAACTGACATCTTCAGCATTCCCTTCCAAAATAATTTTCTGTTTTTATAATATCTTATAGTCAAATTCTGTTTTTAACATCTGTGCCAATCTGCACAACGGCAATCCGATAACATTAAAATAATCGCCGTGTATCTCTTCTACCAAAAGAGAACCCAAATCTTGTATTCCGTATGCACCTGCCTTATCCATAGGCTCGCCCGTGCTGATGTAGTTCAAAATCTCATCATCAGTCAATTCTTTAAAGACCACATTTGTACTTACAGAATCACAAGCAATTTTTCCGCTTGCCGTATCAATAATTGCAACGCCTGTACAAACAGTATTCTGTCGTCCAGACAGAGTTCTCAGCATACGCTTTGCATCTTCCTCGTCTGTCGGCTTACCGAATATCCTTCCGTCTATACTCACAACTGTATCCGCACCTATAACCAACGCACTGTAAGATACTTTTTTTGAAACATTTTCAGCCTTTTGCCTTGCAAGAAATCTAACTGTTTCCTCAGGCGTCAATCCGCTATCTGTCTTTTCTTCGGAATTATCCACCATTATTTCAAAATCAGGTATGATTTTTGAAATAAGCTCCTTTCTTCTGGGCGATTGAGATGCAAGAATTATCTTTCTGTTAATCATAGTATTTACATCTCACTTTCCTGTGGAGCCAAAACCTCCTGCACCTCTTTCGGTATCGTCAAGGCTCTCAGACTGAATAAATCTCGCCTTTTCCACCGGAAGAAATACAAGCTGTGCAACCCTGTCCCCGGGGTTGATTGTATAATCCTTGTCTGAAAGATTGATTGCAGAAACCTTAACCTCGCCTGTGTAGTCGGTGTCGATTACACCCACACAGTTAGCCATAGTTATTCCCTTTTTAAACGAAAGTCCTGAACGGGGAAATACAAACGCACCCCAGCCCTCAGGAATTTGTATCGCAAAGCCGAGAGGTATTAACGCTCTCTCTCCTGCCTTTATGGTTAGCGGCTTGTCAAGTGCCGCAGACAAGTCCATTCCCAGACTGCCGTCGGTGGAATATTCCGGACATACTGCATTTTCCGATAAATATTTAATCTTTACATCAATCATTTTACCTTCTCCTTTAATCATTAATTATTTTTAGGGCATTACATCAACGCACCCTTAAACAGATGCAATCTTGTATATTCCCATATATTTATCTGCTTTTTATTTATATAAGCATCACATATGTCTTTGCAACCTTTTTCGTCCTCATCAGTAAATACAATTCTGTAATAATCAGCGTTAATCCGCATAATCTTATCAAATTTGTCTGCGGTATATAACGGAACATTATTAAGCACCACACTTCTGCATATGTCGCCGTCTTTTACAATTGTAAATTCCGCTCCCGTTCTGTCAACCATCCTGCCCATACCATTGCAGGGGCAATTATCCATATTCTTTAATATACAGTTCTCGATAATCATAAGCGGAATTTTGCCATATACAATTGCCTCTTTATCAATATAGCTTGATATATCACTCATTTGAGCAATGTTAAGCTCTGCCGATAAGCACAGGCTTTTAAACTGCATATCGGCATACTCCTCTGCGGAAAGGCTGTTAGCTATATTTAATCGCTGACCTCCGTACAGCTTAAAGCCATCACATATGCCTATTGTATCTATTGTATGAATTTCCGCCTTATCAAACCCAAATTCCTTTAATATGCACATTCTGTTCCTATACTTATTCCTGTCTGCTTTTCGGAGTATAACAGGAGGCGTAATCACAATACGTTCTTTATCAGGCAACAGCTCGTCTAAATTTTCCTCAACTATATGCAAAGGAATGTATATCAGCTTAAGCCCATAGTCTTTTACGGCTCTGTATTGCTCCACATTCAATACAGAGCAGGTAAAGCCTCCGTCAATTTTTGGTTTTTGTTCTCTGACTTTCTTTGAGTAATTTTTAAATCTCTTATCCTTAAACTTATTAAGAATTTTATTATTAAGTGCCGCAATCCCATCACGTCGGAGTTCATTTAAAACCGATACGGGAATAAATGCATTATCGGAAAGTTCAATATTAAAATCTGTAATTTTAAATGCCGTTCCGCCTGTTTTGGAAAGCTGTTCTATGACTCCTGTGACAGTTGCCGCTCTCTTTTCCGCCTTTTCTATTGGCTTATCTCCGCTGACGGTAACCTCTTCTTCGTTGCACTTTAAAGTGAGCTTAGGCATCGCTCCAACAAATAAATATGCAGATAGCTCAGTATCTATCTGTTTATTTTCGGGCAATTCTTCCTCTTCATCGTTTTTCAGATACGGATTGTCAGGCTTGTCAAACGCAAACATATTTTTGCCGTTTTTACCCGTATAATATCCGTCTGAAAGGCCGCCCCTGAAAAAAACTTTTTCAAGTCTGTTTTTCTCATAATCCGTTGGTATTCTTCTCTCGTCTATTAATCCTCTGTAAATCGAAACAACTTTTGAAACATATTCCTCACCCTTCATACGTCCTTCGATTTTAAGTGAGGCAACACCCATATCCTCCATCTCTGCAATATGTGATGCATATGACATATCCTTAAGGCTTAAATAATGCCGTGGTTTTTTTCCGTCAGGCGAAAACGTCAAACGACAGGGTTGGGCACACTTACCTCTGTTGCCCGACCTTCCGCCGATTACACTGCTCATCAAACATTGTCCCGAATAGGACATACACATTGCACCGTGAACAAATACCTCGATTTCGGCATTGACATTTTTGATAATATCGGCTATTTCCGCACCTGTAAGCTCTCGTGACAAAACCACACGCGAAACACCAAGCTTCTCCAACTCCTTAACTCCGTCGGCTGAATGTACTGTCATCTGTGTACTTCCGTGTAATTCTATATCAGGCGAAATTTCTCTGATAAAACGAAGTACACCCAAGTCCTGAACAATTACTCCGTCTATCCCTGCCATTGTCAATGTATATATTAATTTTTCAAGCTCTTTAAACTCTCTGTCAAAAGTCATAGTGTTGACGGTGACATATGCCCTTGCGTTACGTAAATGGCAATAGTCTGCCGCCGCAAATATCTCATCATCTGAGAAGTTGCCTGCATAACTGCGTGCTCCAAAATTTTTGCCCGCAAAATACACTGCGTCGGCACCGCTGTTGACCGCCGCCTTTAAACAACCGAGAGTTCCGGCAGGAGCGAGAAGCTCCATATAACATCACACCTTAACTATGCCCAAAAATAAATCAGGCGTTATTAAATCTGTTTTTTATTGAAGGCTCAGCCACAGTGCGTCTGTCTGCCTCTGCCCTGCGAACGTCAGAGAGCTCCGTTTCTCTCTTTGCAAGCTCAATCTGTAATTTATGTATGTCCTCACGCAGTTTTTCAACCTCAATTTTTTTTGCTTCAAGCTCTGTGCTTAATCCCTTTGCCTCTTCCATATATCCCTTAAGCTCAATCCGCAAATTGTCAAGCACACTCTCACTCTTCAAGCAATCGTCAGCAATATTGACGGCAGCTAAAACCGCCTTCATAGCCGTACTTAACTGAGGTGCATTTTCCGTAATTTCGTTCATCTTTTTGTTGACAAGGAGAGCAACACGCTGAACATACTCCTCAGGCTCATTTGTGACAAGAGTATATTCAATATTATTGATTTTTACTTCAACCTTTTTGCTTCCCATTTTAATGCCTCCTTTCGGAATCATTTTTTATCAGCATTTAAATTAACATATTTCAAAATTCCAAACACAGACTTTGCATCATTGATTTCGCCGTTCATAACCATATCATATGCTTTTTTTATCGGCACA
>CADAVS010000045.1 GCA_902791425.1 uncultured Ruminococcus sp. | reverse complement strand
TGTTTACTATTCTTCGTCATCGTCAAGCTCTTCCGGTCTTACCCACTCGGTAACTCTCTCAATGAACATATGTCCGTCAAGATGCTCTATCTCGTGGCACAGGGCTCTTGCAAGCAAGCCTTCCCCCGTTATATCCCTGACATTGCCGTTGCGGTCAGCCGCACGGACAACAACCCTGTTAGGACGTGTGACAATTCCCCAATGTTCAGGATAACTCAAACAACCTTCTGTCCCTGTCTGTTCACCCTCCTGCGAAATAATCTCAGGGTCAATCAGTTCAATAAGACCTTCGCCTATATCAATTACCGCCATTCTACGCAGAACACCAACCTGTGGTGCGGCAAGTCCTACCCCGCCTGACTCATACAGCGTATCTATCAAATCGTCAAGCAGAGCCTTCATTCTATCAGACGGAACACCAACCGCTTTGCAAACCTTTGACAATGCCTCCTCGCCGTCAAGACCAAGTTTTACTATGTTTCTTATTGCCATTATATATCACCAATACCTTTCAAAATCTATTTTACACACTGAACTATCATATCATATTATTAGGATTTATGTCAACCGTAAGAAGGTTTTTTGTTCCCGAATTTTCGTGAGCCCTATATATAGCCTCCATCATAGGATGCATCAGCTTACTATCCTTCACCTTTATCAAAATTCTAAACCTGTATTTATTCTTAATTTTTTTGATAGGTGCCGCAGACGGACCTAAGACCTCAATAATATTGGTCGTAAGAGCCTTTTCGTCAATTATTATACCGCCTATATTCCCACACTCTACTTCGGCATCTTTCTCATTTTCGCCGGATACAAGGATATACACAATATCGCAAAAGGGTGGGTACATCATTCTCTTTCTGTATATTATTTCATTTTCGTAGAACTTTATATAGTTTTGTTCCTTCGCAAACAGTATTGTCCTGTTTTGCGGTTGGTACGTCTGAATTACCGCTCTGCCCTCTATATCACCTCTGCCTGCACGTCCGCATACCTGAGTGATAAGAGAGAAGCACTTTTCGCTTGACTTAAAGTCATCCATATTAAGTGCGGTATCAGCCGCAAGAACCCCCACAAGTGTTACATCAGGAAAATCCAAGCCCTTTGTTACCATTTGCGTGCCGAGCAATATGTCTGCCTCGCCGTTTCTGAACTTATCAAGTATTGCCTCGTGACCACCCTTGCCCGAGGTTGTATCAAAATCCATTCTTAGTATTCTCGCCTCGGGGAACAGTTGTTTTAACTCGTCCTCTATTCTCTGAGTTCCCGTGCCGAAAAACTTAACATACTTGGAGCCGCAGGACGGACACTCTGTAACATTGTCTATTGTCATACCGCAATAATGGCAGACGAGCTTGTCTGTCTTTTTATGATATGTCATTGCTATACTGCAATTTTCACACTCTATTACCTCTCCGCATTCCCGACAGGAAACAAAGGTATTAAATCCGCGTCTGTTTAAAAACAATACGGTTTTTTCTTTTCTGCTTAGGTTTAATCTGATTTCCTCTTGCAATCTGATGCTTATGGGCGAATTGTTGTGCAAATCAAAAAGCTCGCTCCTCATATCAACAATTCTCGCCTTTGGCATTTCGTTCTCGTTGTATCTTTTGTTCATCTCAAACAGAGTGTATTCTCCGTTTAATGCCTTATAATACGAAGACACATCAGGTGTTGCAGATGCCATAAGAACAGGTGCTCCGCTATCCTCGCCACGCTTAAATGCCACATCTGCCGCGTGATATCTGGGTGCTATATCAGATTTATAGCTGCTTTCGTGCTGTTCGTCAAGAATAATTATTCCTATATTGTCAAAAGGAACAAATATGGCACTTCTTGCACCTACAACCACACTGACCTCACCACGCTGTATTTTGTTCCATTGGTCAAATCTCTCACCCATAGACAGACCGCTGTGCATTACCGCAACGGAATTGCCAAATCTGCCCACAAATCTCTCAACCATCTGTGGTGTCAGCGAAATCTCAGGCACCAGCATAATCGCCTGCCTGCCGTTCTTTAGACAATGCTCTATAGATTGCAGAAAGACCTCTGTTTTTCCGCTGCCTGTCACACCTCTTAAAAGTATTTTCTCGTGAGTATTATTATCTAATAGGTTATCAATATAATCTATTACAGGCTTTTGTTCCTCGGTTGGCACATATGCCTTAGACACCTGATATTTATTTTCGTCATATGCTTCCCTGACATACTGCTCCTTATATATGGAAACAAGACCCTTACCGCACAGGGAATTTAATGCGGAGTAATTGCCGTCAACCATATTTACAAGGTCGGCACAGCTCATATCGCCGCAATCTGCCAAGGCAAGCAACATATTGGCTTGAATGTGTGCCCTTTTATTCAAAAGGATATCTGCCATCTCGTACCCTTCATCAATGGTGCACTCAAGCCTTACCTTTCTGATATAACGCACGCCTATTGCCTCCGAAATGCTTTCGCATATCTGTATAACACCAATATCAGCAAGTGCATATGCCGCACTTTTTAATCCTCGTCCGCCTATACATTCTTTTATTTCGGCATATTCGGCAGTGCCGCCTCTTTCTTCAAGCTCGTCAACTATTCGTCTTTGGACAGATGTCAATCCATCCGCATCTTCTGCCACACGCTGTATAATCAGCCATTGATGTATTTTACTGCTCATTCTTGGCGGCCGTATCAATTTGTATGCTTGCGAAAACGAACACAGATATTTTTTCTGTATCCAGGTGCAAAGTTCAAGCTGTTTTTTTGTGCAAACAGGCTCATCATCCGAAAAGCCTTTGATATCCTTCAGCTTGTCATATTCACTTTTTTCGGTCAGATGCATAATAATTCCCTCTTGAGAGTTGTTTCTCACACCAAACGGCACAATCACCCTCATACCTATCTGAGCCTTATCCTGCAATTTGTTCGGCACATTGTAGTCGAACTCCTTGCTCAGTGCAAAACCCGCACTTGTAAGCATAACCTTTGCAATCATATCTTTTCCTCTTTATTGAAAGCGGTACGGCTGTGCCGTACCGCTTTCAAGTTATTTTCCAAATTTAATCGTTTTCGATACTCTTCTGTATCTGACTTGGCACAACTACATTTACCTTACCCTCGTAAATTTCGTTTGCCGCAATGGTAACCTCCTTATGGGAGTCCGTCTGAACAAGCGGTGCAGAGCCTTGAGAAATTTGGCGTGCTCTGCGAGCAGCCTCAATAACTAAGGTGTAACGGCTTCCTGCCTTTTTAACAAGTTCTGCGATTGGCGGATAAATCATCATATCTAATCAATTCCCTTCTATAATATCTTTAACTTTCTTGACTGCATCATCAAGTTCGTCATTTACAACAATATAATCATACTCGTCCTTCATATCAAATTCAGCCTTGGCAATACTAACTCTGTTGTTAATCTCCTCCTCGGACTCACTTCCTCTGCCGATAAGCCTTTGCTTTAATGTTTCAAAGCTGGGCGGAGCAATAAATATAAACAACCCGTCAGGGCGTTTCTTTTTGACATTCATAGCCCCCTGAACTTCAATCTCAAGTATGACACTTATGCCATTGTCAAGCAAATCTTCAACAGCGTCAATAGGTGTACCATAGTAATTATTGTTATATACTGCCCATTCGAGAAACTTCTCGCCTTCAATCATTGCTTTAAATTCATCAACAGTTTTAAAAAAGTATGTTACACCCTCAATATCTTCCTCTCTCGGAGCGCGTGTAGTGGCGGAAACAGAAAGTGCAAGCTTATCACTTTCACTGAGTAATCTTCTGACAACTGTCCCCTTACCCACACCTGACGGACCAGATATAACAACAAGTTTTCCTCTATTATTCTTCGTCATCAGTCTCTTCCTCTCTGACGATTACCTCATCTTTAGGCTCTGCTCTGCCGGCAATTGTTTCCGTCTGTATTGCCGAAAGAATAACGTGGTCGCTGTCGGTTATAATTACAGCACGGGTACGTCTTCCGCAGGTTGCATCAATAAGAAGACCTTTTTCCTTTGACTCCTGAACAATTCTTTTAATCGGTGCAGAGTCAGGACTTACAATAGCAATAACTCTATCGCCTGAAACAATGTTCCCAAAACCAACATTTATAAGCTTCATTTATTACACCTCTGTTCCCAACTATTCTATATTTTGTATTTGTTCACGTATCTTTTCTATAATAGATTTAAGCTCAACAACGTGTGATGCAACCTCTGCATCATTACATTTTGAACCTGTTGTGTTCGCCTCTCTGTTCATTTCCTGAACGATAAAGTCAAGCTTTTTACCTACAGGCTCATTTGCAGACATTGTATTTTTAAAGGCACATACGTGGCTTTTAAGTCTGACAGTTTCTTCATCAACAGAAATCTTATCTGCAAAAATCGCCGCCTCGGTAATAACACGTGTTTCATCAACAGTGCGGTCCTTTAAGATTTCTTCTAACTTCGCCCTCAGCTTGTCCCTGTATTCCACAACACAAGCAGGAGATTTCTTTTCAATCTCTCCAACCTCAGCAAGCAATGCAGACAAATGTTGGTTAATATTTTCTTCCAGCCTTTTGCCCTCTTCCTCTCTCATAGCGACAAATTCTTTAAGGGCGGTATCAAAGACGGCTATAACCAGCTCTGTAATCTTTTCTTCATCAATCTCTTTATATTCAACATCAAATATGTCAGAAAGTCCAATCATAGCAGACATAGACAAATCATCTTTAACCTCAAAGTCCGCCAAGCTCTTAATAGCCTTAACATACTGCTCTGCCACCGTTCTGTTTAAGGTGATTTCTTTATCATCACTTTCCTTTTGCTCTATGCTGACTAAGATTTCTACCTTGCCTCTTGAAATTGACTGCATTGCGGCGTTTCTGATTTTATCCTCAAGAAAAGAATAATATCTCGGCACCTTTATGGTAAAGTCACTATATCTGTGATTAACTGATTTTATCTGAATTTTAATAAGATACCCTTCAATTAACTGTTCGGCTCTTCCAAAGCCTGTCATACTCTTTAACATATACCTAACCTCTCAACCACACTTATTCATTGTGCAATTATATCATATATTTCCCTTTTTTGCAAGTATTTTAACGCATATAAAACGTAAATTTGTCAAGAATTTGTCAAGAATTATACAAAAAATGCTTGACTTTTTAGTGAAAAGTGTGTAAAATTAAAAAGTGTACTTCTAACCAAAATTAAATGCTATATATTAATTTTTGATTCTTTGATTTTTTATATTTTTAGTTTAGATAGACTATATGTCAAAAATTTTTTAGGAGGTGGCAAAAATATCTACAACAGCGATAATAATAATTGCAGTTCTTGCGGTTGTTGCAGTAGCAGGTATGTTTATATCTTTTAAGTACGGCTATTCATATCGTAAGAAGTTTGCTGAACTTAAGATAGGCAGTGCAGAGGAAGAAGCTAAGCGTATTTTAGAGTCTGCAACTGTTGAATCTGAAAAAGAAGCAGATAATATAAAAAAGGAAAAGTTGATTGAAGCAAAAGAAGAGATACATAAGCTCAGAAACGAGCTTGAAAAGGAAATCAAGGATCGCAGAAATGATATTCAAAGACAGGAAAGAAGAGTACAGCAGAAGGAAGACACTATTGACAAGAAGACCCAGCAGATAGAAAAGCGTGAGGAGGAAGCTCACAAAAAGGTTGCCGAAGCTGAAAAAATGCAGGAGGAAGTTGAACGCATTAAAAAATTGCAGATGGCACAGCTTGAAAAAATTGCTGATTTTTCTGAGTCAGAGGCAAAAGAGTATTTGCTTAAGCAGGTAGAAGAAGAGCTTGTTCACGAAAAGGCAATACTTGTTAAGAGTATTGAGGAACAAGTGAAAGAAGAAGCCGAACAAAAGGCGAGAGATATCATCACAGGTGCTATTCAGCGTTGTGCGGCTGACCACGTTACAGAAACAACAGTATCGGTTGTGTCCTTGCCAAATGACGAAATGAAGGGCAGAATAATCGGACGTGAAGGACGTAACATCAGAACTATCGAAACACTTACAGGTGTTGACCTTATAATTGATGATACGCCTGAGGCGGTTATACTTTCGGGCTTTGACCCTGTACGTCGAGAGATTGCTAAGCGTTCTCTTGAAAAGCTTATCACAGACGGAAGAATACATCCGGGCAGAATTGAAGAAATGGTAGAAAAGTCTACTAAGGAAGTTGACAACATTATAAAGCAGGAGGGCGAGCGTGCTACATTTGAAACACACGTTCACGGCTTGCATCCCGAGCTTGTGCGTTTGCTTGGCAGATTAAAGTACAGAACAAGCTACGGACAGAATGTTCTTCAACATTCTATCGAGGTATCACACATTGCCGGACTTATGGCAGGCGAGCTTGGTGCCGACGTTACATTGGCTAAGAGGGCAGGTTTGTTGCACGATATAGGCAAGGCTGTTGACCACGAGGTTGAGGGTTCTCACATTACAATCGGTGCGGACATTGCCAAGAAGTATAAGGAAAACGATAAGGTCTTAAATGCTATTATGGCACATCACGGCGATGTTGAGCCTAAGACTATCGAAGCTTGTCTTGTTCAGGCGGCTGATGGTATTTCGGCTGCAAGACCGGGTGCACGCAGAGAAAATCTTGAATCTTATATCAAGCGTCTTGAAAGCCTTGAAGAAATTGCAAACTCATTTAAGGGCGTTGAGCGTTCATTTGCAATCCAGGCAGGACGTGAGGTTCGTATAATGGTTAAGTCTGACGTTGTAAACGATGATGAGACTATACTTATGGCTAAGGATATCGTTAAGAAGATTGAGGATGAGATGGAATATCCGGGACAGATTAAGGTTAATGTTATCCGTGAGCTGAGAGCCGTTGAATACGCAAAATAAGGCTTTAAAAACTGAAAGGTTTAAGTGAAATTTAAAAGGCGAAAGCGAAATCGAAAATGATTGAGCTTTTGCCTTTTTGGCTATTTAAACCTCAAAAGTGTGTCGCTTTTGTCTTGATTTACATTATTATGTGTGATAAAATGAGCATAACATATTAATAGGAGGAGAGAAATATGGGAAAATATAAAATTGGACTTCAGCTTTACTCCGTTCGTGATGAAATTGCAAATGATATGGACGGAACATTAAAAAAGGTTGCTGAAATGGGTTATGAATGTGTAGAGTTTGCAGGATATGCAGGACATACAGCAGAGGAAGTTAAGGCGATGTGTGACAAGTACGGTTTGGAGCCTGTTTCTGTTCATCAGTCGTACGACGTATTTTTGAATGACGCAGAGAACTCTGTTAACTTCTTAAAAACTCTTGGCGTTAAATATTCAGCTGTTCCTTGGAAGGATGGTTGGGAAACAAACTATGATGGGAACATAAGTGATATTAAAAAGGTTGGTAAGCTTTTAAAGGACAATGGTATCCAATTATTGTATCACAACCACGATTTTGAGCTCACTCAAAAGCACGGAGACCGGTTTGTGCTTGATGCACTTTACAGCGATGTTGATTCTGATATTCTCTGTCCTGAGTTGGACCTTTGTTGGGTTCACTACGCAGGCTGTGACCCGATTGAATACATCAAAAAGTATGGTGATATTGAAGAGGTTATTCACCTTAAAGACTTTGAGTGCAAAAACTTAAACGCAGGCCCCGTATATGGATTAATTGACGAAGACGGAAACAGTGGCACGGATAGGGACAAATCAAATGATGGTTTTGAGTTCCGCCCAATAGGTCACGGCAGACAGGATGTTAAGGCTCTCTTTGAGGCAATGGAAGACACAAAGATTAAGTATGTAATCGTTGAGCAGGATTCACATCCTCAAAACACTCCTTTGGAGGATGCAAAGATAAGCATTGATTATATTCGTTCAATAGGATATTAGGGTATTAAGTTTAATACATAAAAATACTGTCGGAAGAAAAGTCCCGACAGTATTTTTTTGATTATTCTGTTTTTTTGTCAAGCGTAACAGTTTGTGTTTCTTCGTCCCAGCCTACGTTATAGCCCAATGCTTCAGCTAAATAGCGGATAGGAACATATGTTCTGCCCTCTGTCGCATCTATAAACGCGGCGGTGTCCATTTCGATTGACCGACTTTCGCCTGTGGCTGTTGTGGAAATAAACAGAGTCGGGTTACCGCTTTGAGCAAGTATAACCTGTTCTCCGGAAGAAACGCAAGCGGTTTTGGTTTCTTCATCATACCACACAATGTTGTTTAAGAACTCAGATATAAAACGGAGCGGGACAAAGGTACGATTATCACTTTCGCGAATTGTACCCATTCCGTTAGGAATTTCGGCATCTATGCCATTGATTTTAATAACGTCTGCCACGGCAAATGCGTTGATGGATGTGAGCAATATACCGCCGACAGCAATTGTGCATATTAGTTTTTTAAATATTTTATTCATTTTATTGCCTTTCCTAAGAATTATTCCGCTGATGTAAGAGAAACTGTCTGTGTTTCTTCATTCCAACCAACTGTGTAGCCAAGTGCCTGAGCAAGAAAACGGATAGGAATATACATACGACCCTCTTCTTCGTTTATGAAAACAGGTGTATCCATATTAACGGTAGATGCCTGGTTGCCGAGTATAAAGATTTTATTATCGCCGGCAGTTGTAAAATACGAAATTTTTGTTTTAGGGTCTGTAATGGTTGCTGTACGTAACACCTGTGATTTGCCGTTTTGTGTTTGTGTTGTTTCCTGATAATTTACAACACAGCCAAGATATTCCATAACAAAACGGATAGGCACATATGTTCTGTCATTCATTTCAACGATTTTTCCCATATCGCTTGGAATTACGGCATTTTCTCCGTCGATAACAATGTTTTCTGCTGTTGCAAATGCACTGAGTGAACAGATGAGCATACAGCAAATAAGTGAGAGTGATATAATTTTCTTCATAAAACTAACCTCCTGATTTTTGAGAAATATAATAACCCATCTCGGTTATAATATATTTTAACATATAGTTGTCCATATTTCAAGTACAAAAATTTTATGGGTGTAATAAAATTAATCATTATATTTCGCCAAGAGTTATTCTTATGCTTTTTTGAGTCAGAGCGGACAGGATTTCGCCCTCGGTCAATATTTTTGTTACTTTCAGATTATCGTCAACTACGCATACTATATAATATCTGTCATATGAAAGCTGTTTTAAGATAAGTCTTGCCGACGTTGATTGGTGTGCCGTTATCACATAGGAGCGGTTGAGGGCGTTTTTGTCGAGCTTGGTGCTGTAATTCAGCAGCTCGGACACAACATTTTTTGAGATGTTCTTTTGTTCAAGACACAAATTACCGAGAAGAAATGCCGATATCATAATTAATGAAAAGTTAAAGCTGTTTGTCAGCAGGCTGTATACAGCTGTTCCCATAATCAAGCTTATGGGAATACAACTGAACCTGACAGAGATATTATATGCACGGATGGAACCGATTTTTTTGGTTAGGTATGCTCTCATTATTCTGCCGCCGTCAAGGGGCAGAGCAGGGAGAAGATTAATAGCGGCAAGGGACAGATTTAACTGTTCCCAATACACAAGACTGTTTTGGGGGATGATATTTTTAAATAAAAAAGCGACAAGTGCCAAAGCAATATTGACAAGAGGCCCCGATATGGCTATGGCAATCTCTGCGGAGGGATTTTTAATAACCTCTGATTTTAATTTTGCACATATGCCAAAGGGTAATATTTCTATATGTGATATCTTAACGCCCGAAAGATGTGCGGCGAAAATATGCCCAAGCTCGTGCAGCATTGCACAAGTGTAGGCCAATATAAACATTGTGTGGTAGTTCCCGAAAATACTTGCGGCTATCAACGGCAGAAATAAAATGTGTACTCTGATAAAAGGTGTTATATTTATATATAGTTTTTTAGTCATTACCGAAAGTCGATGTCAGCCTTTTGCTCTGATGGTGTAGCTTGTTCGTTTTTATCGGGAAGGGCAATGCCTTTTATTTTATATATTGCAGTTTTAACGTTTTCCTCCCAATTTGCGTTGTGGCGGATTGCTCTGCCTAAGGAGGCGGCACAGCTTTTAAGCTTTGTGTTGTGGCTGTTATTCATACCCAGGACAACCGCAAAGCAAACTATTGCGGCGGCGGTTTGCCTTGCCAGCATACCTAATATTCTTGGTGTTACTGAAAAACGCTCTTTTTTATTGACGTTTTTTGTCCTTTTGTGTTTATTATCGTACATATGTAATAACCTCTTTTCGCTTTATATTTAATTTTATTTGGCTTTGTCCGTTTTTATGCTTGAAAGTTTGACTGCATTAGTGTATTATATAATAGAAAGTTTGTCGGAAAAATCGGAGGACAGATATGTATAAAACTAAATTTGAGGCTTGCCTTAAGAGAGTGCAAAAGCCGGCAAGATATATAGGAAACGAATTTAACAGCGTTCATAAGGAATGGGACCACAAAATGATGACATTTGCATTTTGTTTTCCTGATGTTTACGAGGTGGGAATGTCCCACCTGGGAATGAAGATTTTGTATCATATGTTGAACGAACGTGAGGATACAATATGCGAAAGAGTCTTTGCCCCTTGGGACGATATGGAAAAGGAAATGGAGAAGGAGGATATACCTCTTTTATCTCTCGAGAGCTATAAGCCTGTCAAAGAATTTGATATGGTGGGCTTTACATTGCAGTATGAAATGAGTTATTCAAACATTGTGAATATGCTGCGTCTTGCGGGAATACCATACAGAACTAAGGACAGAACAACGGAGGACCCCTTTGTGTGCTGTGGGGGTCCGTGTGCATACCACGCTGAGCCTCTTGCGGATATTATGGACTTTTTTATCTTGGGTGAGGGTGAGGAAGTCAATAATGAGATTATGGACGCATACAAGGTGTGGCGGGACAGCGGCCAAACACGTGAGCAGTTCCTGGAAAAAATTGCGGAAATTCAAGGTGTTTATGTTCCGTCTTTTTATGATGTGGAGTTTAATGACGACAATACCATAAAGTCCTTTAAACCAAACAGGAGCTGTGCTCCCGAAAAGGTGAAAAAGAGGATTATCAAAGACCTTGACAACACCTTTATACCTGAAAAACTTATAGTTCCGTTTTGTGATATAGTTCACGACAGAATTATGTTAGAGCTTTTCAGAGGCTGTATAAGGGGTTGCAGATTTTGTCAGGCAGGATATATCTACCGCCCTGTCCGTGAACGTTCGGTTGAAAAGCTGGTCGGCGTGGCTGAAAACTGCATCAAGGCAACAGGGTATGAGGAGATGTCCCTGTCCTCTTTGAGTACAAGCGACTACACCAAGCTTTTTCCGTTGATTGACAATCTTCTTGATATAACCGTTGACAAGAGAATAAATTTATCGTTGCCATCATTGCGTGTTGACAACTTTTCTATGGAGCTTATGGAGAAGGTTCAAAAGGTTAAAAAGAGCGGTCTGACCTTTGCCCCCGAAGCCGGAACACAGAGGTTGCGTGATGTAATAAACAAGAATGTTCTGGAAGAGGATTTGCTCAGAACATCAAATATTGCCTTTAAAGGCGGATATAACAGAATTAAGCTGTATTTTATGCTGGGGCTACCCACCGAAACAGACGAGGATGTACTTGGCATAGGAGAGCTTGCCCAAAAGGTTATCGAGTCATTCTACGAAATTCCCATAGAGGAGAGAAAGGGCAGAAGTGTGTCTGTCACAGTCAGCACATCATTTTTTGTGCCTAAGCCCTTTACGCCTTTTCAATGGGAGCCGCAGAACAGAATTTCGGATATGGAAAAGAAAGCCGCTATGCTTAAAGACAGCATAAAAAGCAGGAAAATTGTATATAATTGGCACGAAAGTGACGTCAGCTTTTTGGAGGAGGTCTTTGCCAAAGGTGACAGACGTTTGGGTGAAGTTTTGATTACCGCTGTGGAAATGGGTTGTAAGTTTGACGGCTGGTCGGATTTCTTTGATTATGACAAGTGGATGAAAGCCTTTGAAGAAAATGGCATCGACCCTGAATTTTACGCTTACAGAACAATCCCGTATGACGAGATTTTGCCTTGGGATTATGCTGATATCGGTGTCAGCAAAAAGTTCTTGATGGAGGAGCGGGAGAGAGCATACAGGGGCGAAACAACTCCATCGTGCAGAGATAACTGTTCAGCCTGCGGAGCGGCTCAGTTCGGAAGGGGTGTTTGCTTTGAGTAAAAGACGAGTAACTTTTTCAAAGATGGGTATGGCTAAGTTTATTTCGCATCTGGACTTGCTGAGGTGCTTTGAAAGGGCAATACTGCGGAGCGGTCTGCCTGTTGAATATTCACAAGGCTTTAATCCCCATCAAAAAATGACATTTGCTCTGCCGTTGCCTGTGGGTGTTACAAGTGAGTGCGAGGCAGTTGATATATTCTTTGAAGACGGAAAGGCTACAGATGCAGAAATCACTGAAAAGCTGAATCAAAACCTACCACCCGATATAAGAGTTATTAAAACGGGAGATGTTTGTCATAAGGCGGCAGACATTGTAAGAGCCGAATATACCATTGTTTTAAGAGGTGACGGCGAGGCTGATGAGCAATGGATAAAAGAGTTCTTTGCAAATGACGAAGTTGTCGTTATGAAGAAGACAAAAAAGAAAACAGAAAAGCCGATAAATATTATGGAATATATAAGAGCGTGGGAAATTGTCGGCAAGAGTATGACCGCAATTACCCTGAAGCTTGTGCTTGATGCAGGAGGCGAGAGAAATATAAAACCCGATGTAGTCGTATGCGAGCTTTGCAGGGATAACCCATATGTTTTGGCAGATGATGCCGATATCCACAGATGTAAGGTGTTTTGCAAAGCAGATGGTGACTCGGACAGAATTGAAGTTTTTGAATAAATAATTCATTGAATGATAATTATATATTATTTATGTAGGGCAGGGGCAAGCCCCTGCCCTACGATACCCAATTTTAATTACCTGCAAAATGACAATTTGTAGGGGACGATGCCCACATCGTCCCGAAACCCCCAACTGTAATGAAAAAATTATTTTGGATTTTGCAAAACATATAATTATTGCCGAGTGTCATTAGACGCTCGGCAATTTAATATGTATTTATTTTTTTAACAGCGTTTCATATTGTGCTATTTTCTCGTACATATTTCCGTATTCTTCAAACAGGTCCCTGCTGATATTCGTCAAGAGTTTTGGATAATTCAATGGCAATTTAAAATGCAGAATATTATTTGAAAATGTAGTGTTAAAATAGATATGTTACATTAAAAAATGACAACAACCAAAAATTGTGGTAAAATAGTTTCGACTAAAAAACAAATCCACAAAAGAAA
>CADAVS010000044.1 GCA_902791425.1 uncultured Ruminococcus sp. | reverse complement strand
AAATCGAATGCATTCCCTTTGAATCGAGAATGAAAAAGCGCTGAACCGCAAGCAGGCCGCTTTCGTGCGCCGCGCGAATCAGTTGGGTACGGGTGGAAATAATTCCGTCCGCTCCGAGTGTTTTGAGCCAATGGATTCCCGCCTTGTCCTTGCCTATTCCGTCAGCCAGATCGATATGTATAAAAACAAATTTGCCGTTTCTTTTTGCCGCCTTTATATCGTCGCTGACCGTTATAATATCCGCACATAGGTGAAACAGCACCTCCGCGTCCGATAAAACGGCGCTTTGCCAACCCACACGGTCGGTAGCGGCAATTACGGGCATTCTTTCAAGCGCGTTTATAATCGGATTCTCCACCTAATATTCCCCCTCACATCATTTCACCGGCGTTTTCAAGCACAATATCGGGCTTATCCTCGGAATTTGCAAGAATTTCCGGTGTAGTTTCTCCGCTCATAACAAGCACCGAGAGCGCACCCGCATTCAGTCCGCTTTTAATATCGGTGTAAATCCTGTCGCCTATAACAGCATTCTCCTGCGGAGTACATTTTTCCTTTTCCATTGCGAGCTGTATCATAAGCGGAGACGGCTTGCCTATAACAAAGGGTCTCTTGCCCGCCGCATTGTAAATCATATCACACACGCTTCCGCAATCTGGCACACTACCGTATTCGGTAGGGCACACATAATCGGGGTTGGTGGCAATATACGGCAAATCCTTAGTACAAAGCATTTTAGATACATCTTCAAGCTTTTTAAAGGTAAGCTCGGTATCAAAGCCCATTACTATGCACTCGGTTTTTTCGGTATCCTCGGTTATTTCAAAGCCGTTTTCCCTAAGCTCCGCTTTAAGCGACTGAGTTCCGCATACATAAAGCCTTTTACCGGGATAATTCCTCTTTAAATACCATGCGGTTGCCTGTGATGAGGTAAGAAAATCGCCATTTGTCGCCTTAATTCCGAGTCGGGCGAGCTTTTCTACATAGGCGTTTACGCCTTTTGAAGAATTATTGGTTATAAAAAGATACTTTTTCCCCGCTCTTTTTATCGACGACAGCAATTTCTCGGTAAAATCGAAAAGTCGGTCACCTATATACAGCGTGCCGTCCATATCAAAAAGGAAAAGTCTTGTATTTTCAAAACGCTTGTTTACCATTTGGCTGTTTCCTCAAAAAATTCCGATATTCCGAGATCCCAACAAAGCCGTGACAAAACATACTTATCCCTGATATCCTTAGTTGCCGCAAAGGTCATAGGAAGAATTTTAGGGTCGATTTCGATTTCCTCTGCTGTTTTTGGGCAATGAATTTTATCAAGTATGCTTTCTATAAACTGCGGTTCGGGTATTTCCTCATTTATAACAGCAACTATTCTTTCCCAATTGTTAATTATAATTTCAAGCCGTTTTAAATGAGCCTTTTGGTCATATTTTTTCTCTTTCTTTTCAAGGGCTATCATAGTATCCGCGCCCTTTCCCAAAAAAGCCTTTAATTTCTTTTTATAGGCTTCATAATCAAAACCGGTAGCATACCGCAGCGCTTTTTCCCTATCCGGTTTAACAGCCTTTATTTTGTTATACAGTCTTGCCGCATAAAGCGTGCCTATGGCGCATTGAATACCGTGGGTTGATACGGGTGTGCCGAACTCCAAGCCGCGCATATCCCAGATATGAGAAAAATAATGCTCAACACCCGAAGCCGGGCGGGACAGCCCTGCGTAGGTCATTGCAATGCCGCCTATAACAAGTCCCTCAAAAACGGCTTTAACTGCGACGTCATCGCGCTTTAAAAGACCGTCCGCATTCTGAACGCATTTTTTAACGGCGTCTCGTATCATCTGAGCTATCTTCTCACAGTAATACTCTCCGGTGATAATATTGCTTATACGCCATTCGGCAATCGAGATATACTTTGCAAGCATATCGCCAAGCCCCGATATAAGCGCCTTTTCGGGGGCATTTTTGAGTATGTCTATATCGCCTATTATAGCGTCTGCGCATTTATCCGGCAAGGAAACCTTCAAGCCGTCCATCGACATGGACGAAGTGGCTGAAGCGTAACCGTCCATTGACGGCGCGGTTGCAACTATAATATAGGGAATTTTACTGCGGAAGCTTAATATTTTGCATATATCGTTAATTACCCCTGAGCCGACGCCTATCAGAATATCACAGGAATTATCAAAGTGCATAACCGCAGAGCCTACCGCAAGCTCATCAGGCTCAAGTGCGGCATTTTGAAAAACATAAGAGGAAAACGGAACAGAATTTTCGCAGAGAATTGAAACGGTCCTTTTGCCTGCCGCCTTATATGTATTTACATCTGCCAGAATAAAAGCCTTTTTTGCTCCGTAGCCGTTTATAACCTCCGGCAGTCGATTTATCGCCCCGTTTTCAACTATTATATTGTCTATGTCCGCTATGTGCTTTTTACCGCACGGGCAGTTTGTGATTTCAAATTTGCTTTTCATTTTTTAATTTACCTCAATCCATGTTCCGCTTTCTTTTTTTAAAAGTCTATACAATCTATTCCTCTACCGCATACGCAATATTTTCAATATCGCAAAGCGATGAAATGTCAAAATCAATTCGCTTATCAATTACAATGTTCATCCCTATATTCCCGTTTTTCTCGGATTTCGGGGCGAAAATCTGGTATGTAAAGCTTTCGGGGATTACCTCGCGCAGTCTTGATAAAACCGCGTTGACCTTATATAAATCGTCTATTTCGATATATATAACCTCGGCGCTTTATCTTTTTCTTTCAAATTTCGCAAACAGTATTATCGTGCCGAGAAACAACAGCGTTACAATTACCGCGCCTGTATAAAAGCCGTAACCGAGCGCCACGCCTATTGTGGCGGTAGCCCACACTCCCGCCGCGGTGGTAAGCCCGGTTATAACATTATTGTTTTTAAGAATTATCATTCCCGCACCTAAAAAGCCTATTCCCGATACCACCTGTGCGGGTATTCTGAAAACGTCGCCGTTATTGCCTAACATATTCGCAACGTACATACTTGTCATGCTCGTCATACAAGAGCCAAGGCAGACTAAAATATGCGTTCGCATACCCGCCGCTCTGCCGTGCCGCATACGCTCGCTGCCTATAAGAGTGCCTATTACCACCGCTGCGATTGACCGCAACAAAACCTCAATTATATTCACACAGTACTTCACATAGTTATAATATATTTGCCTGCGCCGCGCCGTTTACCGTCCGCCAAAATGCTCGGCAGCTCTTCAAGCGGCTCTGTTTTGTAAATCATTGATGATACATCTAACTTTCCGCTTTCAATAAGCTTAATTGCCGCAGGAAATGTATATGGGTTTATGTAGGACGATTTTAAGGTTATTTCCTTTTTGAATATTTCAAACGGCTTTACGCTTATTTCGGCGTCGGGCTTCGTAAGCCCGAACATCATAACGGTTGAATATTTTCCCGCAAGGGCTATTGCCTGTTCAATAGTTTCGGGTCTGCCCACGCATTCTATTACAACATCCACCTGCTCTAAGCCCTGTTTCTTAAGAGCATCGGTAATATTATCTGCTTTAGGGTCAAGCGCTATGTCCGCACCAAGCTTTAAAGCCTGTTCCCTCTTTTCCTTTATAGGCTCAATCGCTATAATATTTGCAGCACCCGAAAGCTTAGCTAACTGCAGCATTATAAGACCTATCATTCCGCAGCCTATAACCGCAACCGTATCGCCGCACTTGATATTACAAAGCTCTATTCCGTGCAGGCAGCAGGAAACCGGCTCAGTCATAGCCGCCTGCTCAAAGGAACTACTGTCCGCCACCTTATAAACCTGCGAAGCGGGTACGGCGCAATACTCTGCAAAACCGCCGTCTACCGTTGTGCCGATACCTGTTATATCGGTGCAGAAATGCCCTATTCCCCTGCGGCAAAACTCGCAGCTGCCGCAAAGCTTGTTGGGGTCTACGCATACCTTGTCGCCCAAAGCTGCCGACTTTACATCTGTGCCGACCTTTACGACCTCGCCCGCAAATTCGTGACCCAAAACCGTGTTTTCGGGCGTGGGTGCGGCGCCCTCATCACCGCAGAATATATGCACATCCGTTCCGCATATTCCGCAGGCGTGTACCCGCACCAAAACATCGTTTCTGCCGATTTCGGGTATATCCCTTTCCTCAACTCTTAAATCGTTTTTTCCGTAAAATACCACTGCTTTCATTTTGTCATATCTCCTTTAATGCGGCGATTGTGCCGTGTTTTTCGGTGCTTTTGCCTGCAACATAAATTGCTTTTTTAAGGTATTTTCCCGCCGTTTCGGGCGTGATATTGTAGGCAGTGCTTTTATTATTTATCCATTCGCTTAAAAATGTTCCGAAGAATATATCCCCCGCGCCTGTAGTATCTATAGTGTTTACTTTTTCTGCAGGCAGAGCTATATGCGCGTTTTCCATATAAAGCGCCGCGCCCTTTGCGCCGTCGGTTACAAGAATTATTTTAACTCCATAAGAAAATACCGCCTTTACCGCGCTTTCATCACTTCCGCCGAACAGCATTAAAAGCTCATCCTTTGCAATTTTAAGAATATCCACCTTAGCTAGATTGCTTTCAAAGCGATTCCATAAATATTCTTTTTTTGCCTCATCAGACATTGAAGGATAAATATCATAATGCTCCTCGAACGCTTCCAGGAACTCCGGGTGTGCAGACTTTAGATACGTTCGAAAATCCCAATACGCTGTTGGGAGTTCATGAGCCAAATCAAATCCATTACCCAATATGTATAGTGTCATAAATCTTCTCCTTATAAAAACAGCCGGGACACCCCGACTTTCACAACTTACCCCTCAAACGCCAACTTACACCTCAAGCGGCAAAACCGGCGGAGAAATAATTAAATTGTATCAATCTCGGTGTTTTTATATCTGCTGTAAGCGATAAAGAGCCGAAATGGAATATCCGCGAATTTCTTATAATGTCCGCCTTTATATCCTTTTTTTCAAGAAAAACATCGGCGCCGAAATTGCGGTAAAAGCTGAAATCGCGGTCGCCGTCGCTGTTCAGCGCCACAAACGCAAGGGTGGTGTTGTGCAAATTATCGGTTATAAGCCCCTCGTCCGATACGCCCGCGTTTTTAAGCGTTTCGCGCAGAAAGCTGCCGAACATATCGTTCCCGACCTTGCCTATAAACGCCGTTTTCCCGCCGAATTTTGAAACGGTCGCCAACAGATTAACCGGCGCGCCGCCCGCCTTTCGTGCAAAAATAAGGTCGCCTGCCGAGTCCTTGCCGGACGGTGTAAAATCTATAAGTATTTCGCCTAAAGCCGTTATATCGTACTTCATAATTTTATCTCCTGCGGTATGGGTTTTCGGTTTTTGTAATAATAAATATTTTTAAAGCCGAGCCTTGAAAGCTCGCTTAAGGCATAATCAAAGCCGTGTGCTATGCGCTTTGCAATGTGCGCGTCCGAGCCCAAGGTTAAAAGATAACCGCCAAGCTCCTTATACCGCTTTATTATCGGTATATCGGGCATAAGAAAATTGTAATCCGTATCAAGACAGGATGTATTTATTTCCAAAGCGATGCCTCTGTTAATTATTTCTTTAAGTATTATATCCGTTTTATCGGCAAAATTTTTCAAATCCACCGCTATTCCGTATTTTCCGCTTATGTATCTCAAAGGACAGGTAAGGTGCGAAAGCACATCAAAATCTGTCGTTTTAATCATTTCAAGCATATCGTCAAAATATGCGGAAATATATTCGTTTATTTCGTCCTGTGAAAAGCGGGAAAAATCTATTTTCGAATACGGCAAGGTTTGATTTTTATATTGCACTGCATGAACTGAGACTAACACAATATCGAAATTGCTACCCGAAATCACCTCTTCGGCGTCTTTTTTATGCAATATGCTTTCGCCTATTTCAACCCCTGCAAGCACACTGCCGCCCATTTCGTGCGCGCAATCGGCTGACCTCTTTATAGGTGTTTTTACGTCCTGAAGCTTGCAGTATTCAATATCGCAGTGGTCGGTAATCGCAAATCCCGCAATTCCCTTTTCCTTTGCTGCCTTTAAGCTGTCGTGCAAGTCGCATTCGGAATCGTGGGAAAATGCGTATGCGTGTGGCAATCGAAAACACTTAAATCACATTGACAGCCTTTTCCGTGTTTATTATAATTCACAACTTAAACCTCTTTTTATTTCTTAGTTAATTTATTTATAATATCTATCGTACTTGCTCAATGTAAACTCACTCACAACTATACGCTATCGCAAACTGATCGTCCGACTCATTATATGCGTCCGTGTCAAGCACTACGTCCGCATTTCCGTCGGGCGGCATTGCTTTCTGTTTTCTTAATAACCTCTTCAAACACTGAAATTGAGCTTGCGGCGGCAATTGCCTGATTTAAGCCCTTGCCGCCCGGATGCTCGAAGGTTGACAGCGCAGATATTGTTTCCAACGCCCTTACTAATTCGCTCATATTATAAACATAATCTATGTTGTAAGAACCGAAGTTAAGTATTTTTAAGGCTTTCATTCCTCATTTCGCGATAGCTTACTTTTTCAAAAATTCATCTATATCCACGGTTTTACCCATTAAGCGCGATTCCTCTGCGGCAAAAACAATCATATGGTTATAACACGATTCCTCAATATCCGGGATACAGTCGCCGTTATACTCACCGTTAAGATAAAAGTACAGAGTTTTAACTATACCCTCATCACCGCCGCCGTGACCTCCGGCAATTCCGTCCTTGCCAACAAGCGGAATAACAGTTTCCTCATCAGTCAGGTAATTATAGCATTTAATCGGTGTGTCCCCTGCAAGCGCGGCATGAATTTCACCGCCTGTGCCCATTATGTGAATATATCTGCCGCCTTTACCGAACGGGTTCATTGTAAAGCTTACGGTAATATCGTCCTCAAACAACATATTTACGACCTGATGATCGACTACATCATTATCGCACTTAAAGACGCACTTGCCGTACTGCGTTTCGGAAATGGCTTTTTTCACATCCTCATCGGTAGGCCCTTGAAGCTTCGTGCAGGTTGTTCTGAACCATCCGTTTTCTTTATCGTCGAGATAAAGCTTTACTGCATTGTACGGGCAGGTATCGGCGTATTTACAACCCTCTATGCAGTATTCCGCCGCGCCTTCAGGTGCATTTTCTCTTGTGAAAAATGAAAGTGATCCGTAGGACTGTACGCTTACGCATTTTTTCCCTATAAGCCACTGTAAAATATCTATATCATGGCACGATTTTTGCAGGAGCATAAACGAGCTGCGTTCCGAATTTCCCCAATTTCCGCGAACAAAGCTATGCGTTTGATGAATATTTCCTACACATTCCTCGTGATTTATAGAAATCACCTTGCCTATTTTACCGCTGTCAATTATATCTTTAAGGGTAATAAAGAGGGGTGTGTAACGGAGAACCGTGCATATTACAATTTTAACATTGTTTTTCTTTGCGGCTTTCGTTATTTCAAGGCATTCTTCTTTTGTCGGTGCTATAGGCTTTTCAAGTAGAATATCGTATTTCAGGTCTATTGCCGTCATTGTCGGTTCAAAATGCCGCCTATCCATTGTAGAAATGATAGCTATATCCGCAATTTTACCGAGTTTCAACAAATCCTTATAATCCGTAAAGCACAATTCTTTTGGGATATTATGCTTTTTTCTTATGTACTCCCGTCTGCTTTCAATCGGTTCTGCAACAGCAACAACCTCGTAATTCTCAGGCATACGCGACATTATATCGGTATATGTAATTCCGCGGTTACCCGCTCCTATTAAAACTGCTTTTACTTTTTTCATATTAAACACCTGCTATCTTATCTCAAAATTTAAAATCAGCGGACAGTGATCAGAACTATTGAGCGCTTTCTGACTTGTTATTATATCAAACCTTTCTGCCTTCAATCCGTCACCGTAAGCAAATATATAATCTATCGTATACATCGGCATTGTACCGTTTATATATACATCATCATCGGCACGCACAGGATAATCTTTCCGGCAGGTAAATTTTTCGGTAGTATTTCGGGCAATGCCGCGAATATCACTGAATCCCAGCTCAAGCATTTTTTCATATCCGGCAGGTCCTTGAGAACATTCGGCATATCCGCTGTTAAAATCTCCACTGACCAAAAATGGAGCATTATATTTTTCAGCAAGCTTTTTTGCGAGTTTTTTTAACTCAATGGCGTTTTCAATTCTCTGCTCATCAGACTCTTTTCCGAATTCCCACCAGAAATGCGTGGATGCTGCCGTAAACACCTTACCGCTTTTCTTTTCTCTTAAAACCGCATAGGTTACGGATTTTGAGTTTATGTCGTTTAAACCGGGATACGGTAAATATCCCTCCTCAATAACATCGAATGTATCCTTTCTTATAAAAACGGGAGTGAAATTAACATTTGCCTTGTCGATACATATTTCTATATACTTATCCGACAAGAGATTTTGTATACTGTCTTTGCCCGCACGCATTGTGCCGGGATTGCACTCCTGAAAGCAACAAATATCCGCATCCTGCTCTCTCACCATCTCATTCACAAGATATTTTCTGTTCCCGACTGCATCATTTACTCCGAAATTTCCCCATATGTTCTGATCATAAAGTTTCATTAACAAATCCCCTTCATAAAGTCGTATTACACTTTTATATTAGAAATTCCATAAATTAAGCTTATTCAGTATATATATTTCTCCCGCTTATTGTTTACAGAATAACATCGCTTGTTGATTGTGTATATCTGTATAACACGCAGTTTTCATAATACAGTCACGCCATTTTCAGCTTTATTTACAGCAAGCGTAGCAATTATACCTACAGCTCCTATGCTTGCCCAAAGAAGAATTACTGTATTCCAGCCCGCTCTGCTCATAATACCTGCGAAAAGAATATTAGCTACTGCCGCAGCTATATAACCGGTGCAATCCAGTATACCGTTTACGCTTGAAACTCTCCCGGTTTTTCCAAGTCCCGGTATATAAATACTCCATAACAATGCCGACGGGCAACTCATTGCCATTAGTGCAACAATCAGCAATAAAAGCGTTATCCATCTGTTTTGTGAAAGCAACATACCAACAAATAAAACCGTTGACACTAAAAAAGATGCACGCAGCAGAACTATATCCTTTTCTTTTATAAGTCGGAAAACGATAAGCGTTAAGAACGGCACTATAGAACGCATTACCGATATAAAAGTAAATATCATATTTGCCGCATCTTTTGAGAAAAGCAGATTTTCTGTCAGGAAAGTCGGTATCCAAAAGGATATCGATACTCCGCCCATTTCGGCAAGTGCTGCTATTGCCATATAAAATACAAACTTATCTATTTTAAAAACCGCAAGCAATGACTCGAAGCTTTGACTTTTGCTTATTTTGTATGTTATTTTCCCGCTTTGCTCCATTTTTGTAAAGACCGCATATGCAACAGCCGAAACAATCGTTGACACACTGCCTGCGGCAACGAAAACCCACTGCCAGTTATTTACCATAGCAAACAGGCTTGCAATTAAGGGCCCTGCGAAACCGGCGAATGAGAAAAATATACAAATTGTTCTTGCTTGATTTGGACTTGTGTTTTCCGAAATAATCTTCATAAACGGTCCTCTGACCATTGAAAGCGCAAAGCCCAATACGGCAAATAAGGCTATATGTAATATTTCACTCCCGGAAAACGGGAAAATTATCGAAACAACACCCGAAATAAATACACCGGCAGAAGACAACTTCCGCGGCGATATATAATCACCGATAAATCCGTTTACAAGCTGCCCCGCCGCATAAAAAAACATATACACCGATGACAGCAGTCCTATATGCTCAACGGTAAATTTTCCGGTTTCCAACAGTCTTGGCGTCAAAACACTTAAAATGTGACGCATATAATAATTCGTCAAATATGTTGCTATGCATACAACTCCTATAATTATTGCCGTATCGCTGCTTTTTTGCTTCATTTTATTACCCCTGACTTTTCTGAATGTTCCGGCGTGTATAGATAGTATTCTCCGACTGAAATCCTCGGTTTGCATATACCGTATGCTTATGCTCTTGAATTACTGCAAACCGTTCCGGGCTTGAGTTCCGACCCCATTACCGCAATTTCTGTCATTTCCGAAATCGGTGCGGATATATAAACGCTCCGAACGCCCTGTCAATTGTATTTCCCTCTTTAAGCCATTTTACAAACGCTCTCTGAACAGAAGTATTTTGCGGCAAATCATCAAGATTTTCGGGCAACTCCTCAACGCTGAATATTCTCCACAAATTGGAATTTTTTTCATCCTTTGCCGGTTCTAATATTTCATAATCATCCATAAATTTTAGTATATTAGAGGTCTCCGGCAATATTTTACGGTTATTGGGTGATAAAAGCCATGAATTACAGCCGAAAATTATCGGCTTATCCCCGAAAATATTTTTGAAATGTTCAGCCGCGCGATCATATGAAAGTCGGCATTCTTCGTGTACAAGCGGTCTGCCGGACGGAATGTGAGTTTCAATATATTGGTCTCCGCTTTTAACATTCACTCCTGAAATACTATAATCCGACTTAAATCTACCAAGGTTGAATTGCAATCTTCCAAAAGCAAGACGCTTAAGCATGAAAAAATCCAATGTCCAGCCACCTACGGAAATACCCCAGACACCGTAGACGCTTTTGCATTCCTCCGATTTCCATTTAAGATCTAAAACAGAATCGTTAAATACTTCCTCTGTCAATCCGTTTTCTTCATACACCTCTTTCATATGCGGAACCAGCATAATCAAATACACAAGGTCAAGCGTATATTTATGTATATCTATTATTTCGGAAAGTCCCTCTATCTTTTCAAATATCGGTCCGCGATCAAAGACGGTGTTTTGCTTGTATACCGAAACACATTCTTCAAAAACACCGTAAACCGACTTGTTCTCAACTATTTTCAGGTAAGCGGCACCGAGCACCCCGCATTCTTCCTCGGGCATCTCAATTTTTCTGCAAAATCTTTCTATATTGTTCATTTTACACCTTACTCCTTTTTATACTGCATCAATTATACTTGCAGTCACAAATCTTTTTTCATAAAAAACAGGCTTCCGCACAGCAAAGCACCAAGTGCTGATACTATGCACCATGTTATAACCGTACCGTTCCAACCGAATGTTTCGGATATTCCGGCAAAACCATAGGTTGAAACCGCGCTTCCTATATAAACGCAGCCATTGAATATTCCGGAGAACAGTCCGAGTCTTTCATTTCCGACAAGCTTGCGCGGCAGCATACATGTTTGCAAAATATTTATTCCGTGCATGGAGCCAACCAAAATTGAAGCCAACAAAACCGTGATAAAAATATTTGACCTTGATGCTGCAGGAATAAGAGCCGCGGCAATAAGTGCCGCAACAAAATAGAATATACAGCATTTCTGCACGCTTTTTAAATGATAGTACATATACTCCGTACCCCATATACAAAAGAGTGCAAAAAGAGGCATTGCAACACCGGTAAGTATTGAAATATTGTTGCCCAATGAAAATGTTTCGGATATATAAGACGGCATCCAGGTTGTAACTCCGTCACGCAGAGAACCCTGTAATATTATTGTTAATATAATTATCAGCAACAAAGCCACTGGTATAACCGGCTTATGTTCGGGAATACTGCCGTCAATTTTTGAATGACTTTTAAATTCAACCGAAAAGCCTTTACAGCAAAATACCCACAATCCCAAGGTTATAAACCCTGCAGCGGATGAAAATAAGAAAACAGCGCGCCAACCCGACAAGCTTATTAAAATGGGTGCCAATATATATATCGCAATATTTCCTATATGCCCGCCCCAGGATATTCGCACACCTGCTTTAAGCTGCTGCTCCGGTTCTAAAAGTTCAGGAATCATTCGCACAAGCGGAGGCCAGATAAATGCCTGTGCAATCCCGTTTATACACCACACAACCGTTCTTACGGCTGTCAATCCGCAAAACGGAACAATGAGATTCATAGACGAGGTCGTAAGCAATGCAACAGCCACAAGTTTCGCGGGCTGAAATCGGTCGCACATCCAACCGCTTATCACCTGACCTATTCCGTATGTTATAAAAGCACCGGTTATGGCAAGTGACGCCGCAGAACGACCTATTTTTTCCTCGGTAATAATTTCGGTTATTACCGCTGCATAATTTATTCTGGTCAAATAACTTACAAAATAAATAAGCGAAAACAAAAACATAACCGTATTAGGCTTAAAACCCGCAATTATTGATTTATTTTCTCTGTTCATTTAAGCGTTACAACCTCGCTCGTAATTTTGGGATTTCTTCTCAAATCCTGAATTGAAAGCTCCGGAACAACATTATATCTCCATGTCGTCTCCGAACCGTCAATCTCTATTAAGCCATTGCGGGTTATTTTTACAATCGCGCTGAGCGGTTCTTCGTAAAAATATGTATTCTTTGCCTGCGAAAGCTCAAATATATTGCGCCGATATGTCTCTATAGGGTCTCCGACAGCATTATATTTTGTAAAGTCGAACACCTGACCGTCAACATAGTGCTGACCATCGGCAACACGCCATACTCCGTTAAATACGGAATTGATATTAAGGTAGTAAATATTGTCCTTTACCGCCGAACAATTTCTGTGGTAATGACCGTTTATTGCCGCAATTACGGTTTTATCCGAAATTCCGTTTACCTTTTTAAATATTTCCCGAACATTTTCACAGTCGGGGGACGAATCCCACACTCCCGAATAACTGTCGTGGCTCATTATTATGCAGTTAATATGCTTATGTGCTGCGTCTGTAAGAACATTTTCAAGCCATCGCAGTTGCTCGTTACATAGACAATTATACGGAAAATTACCATCGGGCGGACCCCAGCTTGCAGGTGCGTTATGTTCATATTTTTTTGTTTTTGGATTTACGGAATAGTTTGTATCTGTGCATACTATTCTGAAACCTTTAATATCAAAATAATAATATCCCACCGTGCCGTCCTCAATTTTTCCGCTCGCTGTCCCCCACACCACACTATCGGGACGGTTTGTAAGGAGCGGCGTGACCACACTCATCGTATTTCCGTTTGTCTCAAGTTCGTGATTCCCGTAAATACCGTATGCAGGAATATTGTATTTGTTTTTGAGATAAACATTTGTTATTTCCGGCGAGCCTACATAATCATTACAGAAATCTCCGCCGTGTATTATAAAGTCAGAACCGCTTTCCGCCGCTCTTTTCAATATGCTTTCCATATCACTGACACAGGCTATATACATTCCCTCTTTGTAATGTAAATCCGAAAAAAGGGTAAATGTAAGCATATCGCTATCCTTTTTTACATTTTCCGCTTCAGACATAATTTTTCCTCTCCCTATAACGGCACTTTCATTTGCCGCTCTTACAAGCCGCAATAAGCTCGCTTAGCTTGCCGGTTGCTAATCCTATGCAGGTATCGGCGGCGCCGTAATATATGCGTATCG
>CADAVS010000043.1 GCA_902791425.1 uncultured Ruminococcus sp. | reverse complement strand
TAGAAAATATGAAAAATAATTTTTTAGAAATCGGACAGGTCGTAAATACTCACGGTATTCGCGGTGAGCTGAAAATTCAGCCGTGGTGTGACGACCCGATGATATATGATGAACTTGAATATATTTACATCGGCGGTAACAAATATAATATTTTGCGTTCAAGACTGCACAAAAATTGTGAAATTGTTGCCGTTGAGGGTATTAATAATATAAATGATGCAGAATTACTGCGAAATAAGATTGTAACTGTTGAGAGAGAGATGCTGGGTGAGCTTCCTGAGGGAAGATATTACATTGTTGATATTATCGGCTTGGAGGTTAAGACCTCAGACGGCAAGTATCTCGGTGTGATTGATGATGTTATTCACACAGGCAGCAATGATGTCTATCAGGTGGCACGGGAAAATAAAAAGCCTGTTCTTATTCCTGTTATTGATGAGGTAATAGACGAGGTCAATATCGACGGCGGTTATGTGATTATTACGCCTTTGAAGGGATTGATTGATGATGAGGTTTGACATTCTGACTCTCTTTCCCGATATGATGGAGGCGGTTCTCGGTGACAGTATTATCGGAAGAGCGAAAAAAAACGGGTTAATCGAGATTAACTGTATACAGATACGTGATTTTACACACGATAAGCATAGACAGGTTGACGATTATCCATATGGCGGGGGACGTGGTATGGTTATGCAGCCACAGCCGATTTATGAGGCGTATCAAAGTATATGCGACAAATTGGATTACAAGCCGTATACCATTTACTTATCACCTCAGGGTAAAACCTTCAGGCAGAGTACAGCAAAAAGATTGGCTAAAAAGGAGCATATAGTATTGCTGTGCGGTCATTATGAGGGTGTGGACCAGAGAATATTAGACGAAATCGTTGATGCGGAGGTTTCAATAGGAGATTATGTATTGACGGGCGGAGAAATCGCTTGTATGGCTGTTGTTGATGCTGTTTCAAGGCTTGTTCCCGGAGTTCTAAAGGATGAGGAATCGTTTTCCGAGGAGTCACATTATTCGGGACTGCTTGAATATCCACAGTATACCCGTCCTGAAGAGTGGCACGGAAAGAGGGTTCCGGAAGTCCTGCTGAGCGGACATCACAAAAATATTTGCGAATGGAAACGTAAAATGTCGATTAAGACGACCTTTGAAAAACGCAGAGGGATGTTGAGCAAAGTCAAATTATCAGAAAAAGAGAAATGTTTTGTTGAAGAATTAAAGAAGGAACAAAACTTTAAAGGTAAAAAATGATAAATTTTTTTGAAATATAGTTGTATTTTATGTAGAATTATGATAAAATAAATTCGTATGTATATACAAATGATGCTGTTCACAAATATATTGTGGATTACAGAAAGGCAGTGAGATAGATGAAATGTCCAAAATGCGGTATAAATTTGCTCGATCACATTGATGTGTGTCCGTTTTGCAAAACACCAATTCCCAAGGATGTTCCTGCGGAAGAAACCAATGCTAAAGCCGAAACCTCGGCAGAAACAGTAGTAGGACAGAACACAGGTAGATTTTCTGCTATTGACACATCAAAGGATAGTTATGATTTTGATTTGCAGTATACTCTTACCTTCAGAGATTCCGGTGAGATAAAGCAGGCAATTGCTGATATGGATGCCGGAATAAGTCGTGATTTATCGAAGAGAAAAACAGATTCCGGCAAAAAGAAGAATGATGAGCCAAGATACACAATGGAAGAAATGCAGGAGGCGGCTCTCCGTGCCCAAGAGAGAAGGGAACGTCGTAAGAACGGCAAGAAATCTGTTTCTCACATTGAAAGACGTAAGAGAAATGCAATGAGGGCGGCTCGTCCTACAAAGGACTATTCGGCTGACGTATCTGAGGAAAAGACACAGAAGTCCCATAGAGGTTTGCTTATCGGCGCAGGTGTGTTGGTTATAGTTGTCGCACTTATTGTCGGAATAGTAAATGTTTGTTCGTATTTTACCCATAAGGACCCTGAATATCCAACGGTATATACAAAGGGAAACAAGTTGTATTCATATTATGACGGCAAGGAGTTGGAGGTAAGCTCTAACTTTGTGACCATAGAGTATGATGCATCATCTGATACAAATAAATCAGACTCTAAGAGTAGTTCGTCAACTTCTAATAAAACGAAGGCTTCTGACCCTAAGATTGCGGAAAAAACTCCGCTTAAGGAAAAGGAGCTTATCAAGATTTCTGATGACGGAACATCAATGTTTTTCTTTGAAAACGTAAATATGAATACACGTACAGGAAGTCTTGTGTATTACAAGAGCGGCAAAAAGAAGAGCAGGGTTGAACTTGCACAGAATGTATATTATGACATTGTGACAGACAGTAATTGTTCCTCGGTTCTGTTTATTAAAAATGCTGATGCAGACGGTGCCCACGGCGAGCTGTGCTATTGGGCAGCAGACAAAAAAGAGGCAATATCCGTTGACAGCGATATAACCGCGGGCAACTTTAAGCTCTCGCAGGACTGCTTAAGTGCAACTTATATAAAGAACTTCAATCCGTCGGTACATACCGGTGATTTGTTCTATGTTTCCTTTGCGGAAAATGCAGAGCCAACAAAGCGTGTTGACGAAAAGGTTGCATTTGTTTTCGGCACAACCCCTAAGGGTAAAATATATTTTTACGCTAAGAATTATGACACGAAAACAGGCACATATGACTTATATATCCAAAGTGATGTAGAAGGACCTAAGAGTATTGCTGAAAAAGGGTTGCTGGCACCGGTTATTTCTAAGAAGATTGAAAGTGCATATGTTTTCAGTAATTACAGTGATAAACTCCAGACATTAAGCTGTGTTGACCTTTCAACAGGTATGAATACAAAGCTTTCGGAAGAGGTTACCAAGATAATTAAGCTGAGAAATGATGATGGTGCAGTAATATATTCTAAGGTTTATGATGAAGATAAGGCTGATTACTACTATGTTAATGCCAAATCACCCAACCCGCAGAAGGTTGCAGCCGCAATCAACACAAAATCGGTAGAGGAAGGGATTTCATTATTTGATGCAAGCAATGACTTTAGCAAGATTGCCTATGTTGGCGGTTATGACAGCGTAAATATGCGTGGAGCACTTTATACAATGTCAATCATAAACGACTATTCAGGTTCTGAAATCAGAATTTCAGACGATGCTTATTGCTGTGATGTTTCGGCAGATGGTGCGGTTGTTAGATTTGCATCGGGCTACAATGCTGAAAACAATACTGTAAATCTTGTATCTTACTCAAATTCAAATACCTTGGCATTAGCTGACGAGGTTGGAGTAGGTGCGTTTACCTTTGATAAAATAGGTGAATACGCTATATATGCAAAGGATATAGACCAAACGGCTTCGGTAGGAAAAATAAATTCTGTAAACAAAAAGGCAAAGATTAAAAACCTTGATGAAAATGTTTCGGCATATGGTCTTAAAAAAGACGGTATGGTTCTCTTGTTAAAGAAAACGGGAGAGGGCGAGGCACAGACTACATCCCTTTGCAAAGCAAAGCTTAAGGGCGGTAAGGTTAAAGAATTTGCCGACAATGTTACAAAGGTATTGTTCTATTAAAAATGAATAATTGTAAGAGAAAAATCGGGATTATGGGCGGAACTTTTGATCCGCCCCATCTCGGTCATTTAATTTCAGCACAATTTGTGGCTGATGAACTTAATATTGAAGAAGTAGTTTTCTTGCCGACAGGTAATTTTTCGTATAAGGACTCGCGTGAAACCGCAGCTGCCCGCCACAGATATGATATGGTTAACTTAGCCATTGCGGACAACCCTAAGTTCAGTATCTCTGATATAGAGGTTAAAGAAAAGGAGTACAGCTACACCTGCTATACTCTTGAGAAAATCAGAAAACTGTATGATAATTCTCATATTTATTTCATAATCGGTGCTGACTCTCTTGATTATATGGACAGGTGGAAAAACCCTCAGCATATTTTTGAGCAATGTACCGTAGTTGCCGTGAGCCGAAAAGGCTTTTCTCAGGAGGATTTGAACCAGAAAAGAGAAGAACTTTTAAAAAGGTTTGAGGCGGATATAATTATTTTAGAGATGCCTTGCATTGATATATCCTCTACGGATATAAGAAAAAGAATCAGAGAAAATAAGTCTGTAAGCTATCTTGTGGATAGCAGTGTGGAAAAATATATAAAAGACAATAATTTATACAAATAGGTGATTGCTATGACAGAGATTGATGACATAAAAGAATATCTTAAAGAAAATCTTAGCGAAAAGAGATATAAACATTCCTTAGGCGTTGCTGATGAGGCTGTGAAGCTTGCTGAGCGTTATGGTGCGGACAAGCTGAAGGCTTATATTGCAGGGCTTGTTCACGATTGTGCAAAGGAAATAAAAAATGATGAGGCTAAAAGATTGTTAAAAGACAAGTATTCGGTAACTGTTGATATGGTTATGATGAATACTCACAAGCTGTTGCACGGCCCTTTGGGTGCTTGTATGATTCAGGACTTGTTTGATATAAATGACATTGAGATAATAGATGCCGTAAAGTATCATACAACGGCAAAAGCATCAATGAATTTGCTCACTAAAATCATTTACATAGCCGATTATATAGAGCCCAATCGTGATTTTGACGGCGTTGATGAGTTGCGTAGGATTTCCTATGAGGATATAGACGAGGCAATTATGGTAGGTGTGGATTGGACAATTTCTGAATTGATGGAGAAGAACAGTATGTTTCATCCCGATACTGTTCACGCAAGGAACTATCTTTTGTTGCAAAAGGCGAATTTATAGTATCTAATTATACAGGAGGTGCTGTAATGCGTGAAATAAATAACGATTACGAGCCGGAAGAATATGAGTATTATCCTCACAAAACAAAGCGAAAACTTAAGCATCCCGGTAGATTTATTGTTTTTATAGTAACATTTTTGATTTGTATATGGATGGTATTCAGCTTTATTTTATCTCTGGGAACAGGTCAGAAATTCAGCATTTTCGGTATCAGCTCTCAGCCTGTCAGAAATATAGTTGTTGCAGGCATTGATAAGGGCGGTTATCGAACTGACTTGATTCTTTTGTGTCAGATAAACAGATATAACAACGAGATAAATATTTTGCAAATACCACGTGACACTAAGGTTACCAATAATCGAAATGATAAGAAAATAAACTCAGCATATTTTTCGGGTTTTGAATGTATGAGTGACGAAATTAAGCAGGTTACGGGACTTAAAGCAAGTGATTACATTATGGTTGATTTTGAAGGATTTATTGATATAATCAATGCTTTGGGTGGAGTAACTGTTGATGTTCCCATTCGTATGAATTATACAGACCCGGTACAGAATTTGGTTATAGATTTAAAACCGGGAAGGCAAAAGCTAAATGGTGAGAAGGCACAAATGTTTATGCGTTTCAGAAAAAACAATGATGGAACAGGCTATCCCGACGGTGATATCGGAAGGCTTGAGGCTCAAAAGTCTTTGTATTCCGCAGTTGCTAAAAAAATTCTGTCGCCTATGGGTATATTGAGGTCGCCTGCTGTTTTTGCGGCGGTTAAAGCTAATTCCGAAACAAATCTTAACGGCTTTGAATTGTTTGGTGTTTTAAAGGATGTTGTGCCTTGTGTGGGCAACATCAACATACATACAATTCCCGGCGAGGGTAAGTATATTGGCGGAGGCTCTTATTTTGTGCCGTATAAAAATCAAACTGAACAACTTATAAGTGAAAACTTTATCAAATAATTTATATAAAGAGGAGAAGTATATGGCGTGTGAAAACAATACAGTAAACAGAATTGTAGAAATTCTTGACAGTAAGACAGCGGAGGATATAACTGTTTTAAATGTAACGACGCTTACAACGATTACAGATTATTTCGTAATCGCTACCGGAAGAAATGAGAGATTAACACAGGCTTTGTGTGACAATGTTGAGGATGAATTATCAAAAGACGGTCTTGAACCTGTAAACAAAGAAGGATATAGGTCGGGGGATTGGATTTTGATTGCATATAATGATGTTATAGTCCACATTTTTAAACCTGAGGCAAGAGCGTTCTATGACTTGGAGAGAGTATGGCAAGACGCTGTCTCGGTTGATGTTTCGGATTTGCTTAAGTAGTTTTATGGTATTACAGGAGGATTAGTCAGATGAAATACGATTTCAACAGTATTGAGGAAAAGTGGCAAAAAAAGTGGGAGGAAACAGGAGAATTTAAGATTTCTGAAGATACAGACAAGCCGAAGTACTATGCTTTGGAGATGTTCCCTTATCCGTCAGGAAATCTGCATATGGGACACGTTAGAAATTACTCTATCGGTGATGTTGTTGCCCGCTATAAGAAGATGAGAGGCTATAATGTGTTGCATCCGATGGGATGGGACTCATTTGGATTGCCGGCAGAAAATGCCGCAATAAAGAATGGAACACCTCCTGCTGATTGGACTTGGTCAAACATTGATAATATGAGAGACCAATTAAAAAGATTGGGATTTAGCTATGATTGGGACAGAGAGGTTGCAACTGCTAAGCCTGAATATTATAAGTTTACACAGTGGATGTTTTTACAGCTTTATAAGCACGGACTTGCATACAAGAAAAAATCTTATGTAAATTGGTGTCCGTCTTGCCAGACTGTTCTTGCTAACGAACAGGTTGTCAATGGCAAGTGTGAGCGTTGTAAATCAGAGGTCGGAAAAAAAGACCTTGAACAATGGTTCTTTAAAATCACAGATTATGCTCAAAGACTTTTGGATGATATAGATAAGCTTGATGGTTGGCCCGATAAGGTTAAGTCTATGCAGACAAATTGGATAGGCAGGTCAGAGGGTGCTGAACTTAATTTCAAGGTTGATGGCTCTGATTTAACATTGACGGTATTTACTACAAGACCTGATACAATCTATGGTACATCATATATGGTTATCGCACCTGAACATCCTGCGGTTGAGGAACTTATTTCAGGCAAGCCCCAAGAGGCAGAATGTCGTAAGTTTATTGAAAAGGTACGTACAATGAGTGAAATTACCCGTTCTGCAACAGATACAGAAAAAGAGGGCGTATTCACAGGAACATATGTAATCAATCCGTTCAGCGGCGAAAAGATGCCGTTATATCTTGCAAACTATGTATTCTTAGATTACGGTACAGGTGTTGTAATGGGCGTGCCTGCACACGACCAAAGGGACTTTGATTTTGCCAAGAAGTATGACTTGCCTATTCGTATTGTTATACAGCCTAAGGATAAAGAGATAAGTGCCGATGAAATGACAGAGTCTTTCGCCGCAGAGGGCATAATGGTAAATTCAGGACCATTTGACGGTATGGATAACAAAGAGGCACTTGCTGCTGCAATTAATTATGCCGAAGAAAAGGGCATAGGTACAAGAAAGGTCAACTTCCGTCTAAGAGATTGGTTGATATCACGTCAGCGTTATTGGGGTGCCCCAATTCCTGTTGTATATTGTGAGAAGTGCGGCACTGTTGAAATACCCGAAAGCGAATTGCCTGTTATGCTTCCTGAAAATGTGAAGTTTACAGGTCAAGGCAAATCACCATTGAGCGAATGTCCTGAGTTTGTTAATACAACCTGTCCTAAGTGTGGCGGTCCTGCTAAGCGTGAAACGGACACAATGGATACATTTGTATGTTCGTCGTGGTATTTTATGAGATATTGTGACCCTCACAACACAGAAATACCTTTCTCAAAGGAAAAAACAGATTATTGGATGAATGTTGACCAATATATCGGCGGAGTAGAACACGCTATTTTGCACTTGCTGTATGCAAGATTTTTCACAAAGGCGTTACACGATTTTGGTTATATCAGCTGTGAAGAGCCTTTTGCCAACCTTTTAACTCAAGGTATGGTGCTAAAGGACGGCACAAAGATGAGCAAGTCATTGGGCAATGTGGTAAGCCCTGAGGAAATTATCTCAAAGTATGGTGCGGATACTGCCCGTCTGTTTATAATGTTTGCCGCACCGCCTGAACGTGACTTGGATTGGAACGACACGGCAGTAGAGGGTGCGTACAGATTTTTAAACCGTGTATGGCGTGCCGTTGACGATATGCACAAGTATGTGTGCGATTGTGAAATAGATACAAGCACTCTTACAGAAGACGATAAGAAACTGCGTTTTGCCGTAAACTCAAGCATCAAAAAGGTAACTGAGGATTGTAACAGGTTTAGCTTTAATACTGCAATAAGCTCTGTTATGGAGATGGTAAATGCAATATATGCATATAAAGAAAGCGTAAACGCAGACAACTATAATGGTGCTTGCGTAAGAGAGGCAATAGAGTCACTTATATTGCTGTTGTTCCCGTTTGTGCCTCACATTACATCTGAGCTATGGGAGCTTACAGGACACACAGATTCGATTTCGACTCATCAATGGCCTGAATATGACGAAACTGCTCTTGTTGTAAACGAGATTGAGGTTGTTGTTCAGATAAACGGCAAAATTCGTGATAAAATTGTTATTTCACCTGACCTTTCACGTGATGAAATGATTGACGTTGCAATGAATAATGACAGAATTAAAAAGCTGACAGAGGGAAAAGAAATCGTTAAATGTATCGCTGTTCCCAAGAAACTTATCAATATTGTTGTAAAGTAATTTTATAATAGTGCTATAAAGGTTCGGAAAACTCCGAGCCTTTTACTTTTTGGAAAATTTTTAAAAAATTTATAAAAAAGGATTGACAAACGCATATAAGTGTGATATCATATAAAACATATCAAACATATAGGTATTATATGAGATTTAAATGACGGTCAAGTATGGAACCTGTCAAAGAGCTAAATTTTTAAAAAGGGCAGAGGAGAAAGGTGACTAAAATGGAAGTTAAATTATTGCATAACAGATTTTACCTTCTGCGTCATAATTGGAGATACGGACGAATGTGACGTTTACACAGAATGGTATAAATGGTTAAATAAAAATAATAAAATTAAGAAAAGAGGAATTTAAAATGGCAAATATAAAAGACACTTCAAATTGGGGTTTTGAAACAAAACAGTTACATATCGGACAGGAGAGTCCTGATCCTGCAACAGATTCAAGGGCGGTGCCGATTTATCAGACAACTTCATATGTATTCAGAAATTCTGCTCACGCGGCGGCAAGGTTCGGCTTGGCTGATGCAGGCAATATATATGGCAGACTTACAAACTCAACACAGGACGTATTTGAAAAGAGAGTTGCAGCACTTGAGGGCGGTGTTGCCGCTTTGGCTGTGGCATCAGGTGCGGCGGCTATCACATACACAATTGAGAATTTGGCAGAGGGTGGCGGACATATCGTTGCACAAAAGACCATATACGGCGGAACATACAATCTTCTTGCACACACCCTTACCAAGTATGGTATAACAACAACCTTTGTTGATATTCATAATCTTGACGAGGTAAAGGCGGCAATTTTACCTGAAACAAAAGCCATATTCATTGAATCGTTGGGTAACCCAAACAGCGATATTCCAAATGTTGAAGCTTTGGCTGAGATTGCACACGCTGTGAAAATCCCATTGGTTATTGATTCAACCTTTGCGACACCTTACTTATTCAGACCGATTGAACACGGCGCTGATATAGTTGTTCATTCTGCAACGAAGTTTATAGGCGGACACGGCACAACACTTGGTGGCGTAATAGTGGACAGCGGTAAATTTGATTGGGAGGCAAGCGGAAAATTTGAATCTTTGGTTGACCCCAACCCAAGCTACCACGGCGTATCATTTACAAAAGCGGTTGGTGCGGCGGCTTTCGTAACAAAGATACGTGCAATACTGCTCAGAGATACAGGTGCAACTATTTCGCCCTTTAATGCATTTCTGCTGTTACAGGGACTTGAAACACTTTCGTTGCGTGTGGAACGTCACGCAGAGAATACGAAGAAGGTTCTTGAATTCTTAACCAATCACCCTCAGGTGGAAAAGGTAAATCATCCGGCACTTCCGGATCATCCTAATCACGAGCTTTATAAGAAATATTATCCAAACGGCGGAGGTTCAATTTTTACATTTGAGATTAAGGGCGGTGCACAAGAGGCACAGGACTTTATTGACAGATTGCAGATTTTCTCGTTGCTTGCCAATGTTGCAGACGTAAAATCATTGGTTATTCATCCTGCAAGCACAACTCATTCGCAGTTGTCAGAGGAAGAACTGATTGACCAAGGCATCAAGCCAAATACAATCAGACTTTCAATAGGTACTGAAAGTGCAAAGGATATAATTGCTGATTTAGAGCAAGCATTTGAAAAATAAAGCGGTAAGATTAAAAGGTGGAGCGATTATGCTCCACCTTTTATGTTTTATTTATAAGAAAACGTAAACAGATTGATATTAAGCAACATTATTTATTGTCTATCATATCTATAAAGTATTTGTGTATTGACAAATCGTCATTTAGCTCAGGGTGGAATGCGGTAACCAATTGGTTGTTTTGTTTAGCCGCAACAATTTTACCATCAACCTCAGCGAGTATTTCGGCATCGCCGTAAACAGATTTTATAAAAGGGGCACGGATAAAGGTCATTGGTATTTTACCAATGCCTTTAAACTCGCTCTCCGTATAAAAACTTCCAAGCTGTCGCCCGTAAGCGTTTCTGACAGCTGTGATGTCCATAGTAGCTAAATGTAACCTGTCATCATTCTCGATTTCTTTTGCAAGAAGTAAAAGTCCTGCACAGGTTCCGAACACAGGAAGCCCATTTTCAATCATTTCTTTAATACTGTCAAACATATCAAGCTCGTGCATAAGCTTTCCCTGAACTGTGCTTTCGCCGCCCGGTATTATAAGACCGTCAAAAGATTTATCCAAATCGCTTTTCTGACGGATTTCAAAGGAGGAAACACCAAGCTGTGATAGCATTTGCTCGTGCTCTATAAATGCCCCTTGCAGAGCCAATACTCCGATTTGCATAATTATTTACCTCTTTCTGCCATCAAAAGTTCAATTTCCTGTTCGTTGATACCAACCATAGCTTCGCCTAAATCTTCAGACAATTCTGCAAGAAGTTTTGCATCTGTGAAGTTTGTAACAGCCTTTACTATTGCGGCAGCACGCTTTTCCGGATTGCCCGATTTGAATATGCCGGAGCCTACGAATACGCCTTCGGCACCGAGCTGCATCATAAGAGCGGCATCAGCCGGTGTTGCAACGCCGCCTGCGGCAAAGTTAACAACAGGCAGCTTTTTGTTTTCGTGAACATACTGAACCAAATCGTATGGTACTTGCAATTCTTTTGCAGCATCAAATAATTCATCCTCGCTCATTGAGCCAATTCTGCGAATTTCAGCCTGCATCATACGCATATGACGTACGGCCTGAACAACATCACCTGTACCCGGCTCACCCTTTGTACGAATCATAGAAGCACCTTCGTTAATTCTTCTGAGTGCTTCTCCCAAATCCTTTGCACCGCATACAAATGGAACATCAAATGCAGTTTTGTCAATGTGATACTTGTCATCAGCAGGAGAGAGAACCTCGCTTTCGTCTATATAGTCTATCTCAATTGCCTGCAAAATCTGTGCTTCTGCAAAATGACCTATTCTGCACTTTGCCATAACAGGAATAGAAACAGCTTCCTGGATACCTTTAATCATTTTCGGGTCACTCATACGTGATACACCGCCTGCAGCACGGATATCTGCAGGAATACGCTCCAATGCCATAACAGCGCAAGCACCTGCCGCCTCTGCGATTTTTGCCTGCTCAGGAGTTGTAACGTCCATAATTACTCCGCCCTTGAGCATCTGTGCCAAATTTTTGTTTAATTCAAATCTGTCGTTTACCATTGTTATAATCTCCTTTATACTTTTTTATGTAAACAAAATAGCCTTTTTATTAAATACTAACAATTTTTATATATATTTTACGTTAATATTTGTAAGTGACTACTCAATACATATCTGATTAGTATGTATTATACCTCTAAACCGCGAATTTGTCAATATTTATAGGGAAAAATCGGGCAATTTAATTAAATGAATAACATAATTTAAAATCTGCAACAATAATTAAAAAAGTTCTTGACAAATACCCCATATGGGTATATTATGTTTGTATAGTATATAGGTGACTGTAAAATGCGGGAAGATATAGTTGCAGAAAAGTTTTACAACATCCGAAATAATTTTAATGAATAATTGCCCAAGGCCCATACAGTTGCCAAGCCCAACTGCAATGATAAAATAATTTCGGATTTATAATTGCGTTGCTGTTATATAAAGCAGGCAGATAGAAAAGAGGAGTTGAGAATAATGGAGGAAATGTGCAACTGCCATAAAATTAAAGAGCGTTCCGAGGAGGAGTACAAAAAACTGATAAACAGATTAAACCGTATTGAAGGACAAATTCGCGGAATAAAAGGTATGGTGGAGAAAAGTGTGTATTGCACAGATATATTGGTTCAGGTTGCGGCTGTAAATGCAGCACTGAACTCATTTAACAAAGAACTTCTTGCCAATCATATTAAGACTTGTGTGGCTAAAGACATACGAGAGGGTAAGGATGAAACAATAGATGAGTTGGTGGCAACACTGCAAAAGCTGATGAAATAGTGGGGTGAAAATATGGAAAGATATTCAATAACAGGTATGAGCTGTGCGGCTTGCAGTGCGAGAGTTGAAAAAGCGGTGCTTAATCTGTCGGGAGTGACATCTTGCTCTGTTAATTTGCTTACCAATTCTATGATGGTGGAGGGCACTGCCTCAGAAAAAGAAATTATATCCGCTGTGGAAAAGGCGGGTTACGGAGCGACAAAAAAGGGCGTAAAACAAGATAATGTATCCGATAAATCTGAAAAAGAAACTGAAGATAAAGAGTTTTCTGCCCTCAAGTATAGACTTATTGCATCAATTGTTTTTTTGATTGCTTTGATGTATTTTTCTATGGGGCATATGATGTGGGGGTGGCCTCTGCCGTCATACTTTGATAATAACCATATTGCAATGGGACTTATTCAGCTTTTACTGACGGCTGCGATTATGGTTATAAATCAAAAATTTTTCGTCAGCGGTTTTAAAAGCCTTTTGCACAGGACACCCAATATGGATACACTTGTTGCCTTGGGTTCGGGGGCAGCCTTTGTTTACAGTACCTACGCACTGTTTGCTATGACCAATGCTCAGGTGAACGGCGATATGGATGCTGTTATGGTATATATGCACGAATTGTATTTCGAGTCGGCGGCTATGATTTTGGCGTTGATTACTGTTGGTAAAATGCTTGAGGCACGTTCAAAGGGAAAAACAACAGATGCACTTAAAAAGCTGATAAAGCTCGCACCTAAAACCGCCGTAACGGTAAGTGAAGGAAATGAAGTTGAAGTTCCAATCGAACAGGTCAAAAAGGGAGATATATTTGTTGTACGTCCCGGTGAAAGCATACCCGTTGATGGAGTGATTGTAGAAGGAATAAGTGCGGTGGATGAATCAGCACTTACAGGTGAGAGTATTCCTGTTGATAAAGCTGAGGGAGATAGTGTTTCGGCGGCAACAATTAACCAATCAGGCTTTATAAGATGCGAGGCAACAAAGGTCGGAGAGGACACTACGCTTTCGCAAATCATAAAGTTGGTAAGTGATGCGGCGGCAACCAAGGCACCTATTGCAAAGGTGGCTGACAAGGTGTCGGGTGTCTTTGTTCCTGTTGTTATTGCGATTGCTGTTGTTACAACTATTGTATGGTTGCTTGTGGGACAGACGGCAGGCTTT
>CADAVS010000042.1 GCA_902791425.1 uncultured Ruminococcus sp. | reverse complement strand
AACAGGCCCTGAGACTGTGTCTATAAAGAAAGCGGCACTGGAGCTTGGCAGTTATCTCGGAAAAGAGCCGATATTTGAAGGCGAATGCGGAGCAGATGCTTATTTAAACGATGCATCGCTGGCAATGGAGGTGTTCGGCTATCCGTCGGTCAGTGCAAAAACTCTTATAAGATGGCAGGCGGAGTATATATTAGATGGCGGAAGGACTTTGAACAAGCCAACACACTTTGAGGAAAGAAAGGGGAAATATTGATGAATAGGCACGAAATAGCTCTCGGCAAGCTGTCTGAGGGAACTGTTATTCCGGCAACACCGCTTGCTCTTAAAGAGGACAGAACCTTAGACGAAAAGGGCTTGAAGCTTTTGATGAATTACTATTTAAACTGTGGCGTAGGAGGAATTGCCACTGCTGTACATACCACTCAGTTTGAAATACGAGAGCCTGATGTAGCTCTCTTTGAACCTGTTATCAAAATTGTTTCCGAGGAAATAGATAAATTTGAGAGGAAAAACAACAAGGTAATAGTCAAGGTGTGTGGCGTATGCGGACCAACTGAGCAGGCGATAAAGGAAGCGGAGCTTGCCAAAAAGTACGGATATGACGCTGTGCTTTTAAGCCCGGGAGGGTTGAATGACAGAAGTGAGGAATATCTTATTGAGCGTACAAGGCTTGTGGCGGATAAAATACCTGTGATTGGTTTTTATCTTCAAACAGCAGTAGGTGGACGTGTATTTTCGTATAATTATTGGGAAAGTGTATGTGCAATTCCCAATGTGGTTGCTATCAAGTGTGCTTCATTTAACCGATATCAGACACTTGACGTCGTAAGAGCGGCTGCGTTTTCGGACAGAAGTGATGAAATAACCCTTTATACCGGAAATGATGATAATATAGTAGTCGACCTTTTGACAAAATATAAGTTTGAAAAAGACGGAAAAACGGTGGAAAAAGGATTCGACGGCGGTCTGCTCGGTCATTGGTCCGTGTGGACTAAAAAGGCGGTTGAGATATTTGAAAAAATAAAAGGTGCAAAGAATAATTCCTCGCTGTCTCCCGAGTTGTTGACGCTTGCCGCAGAGGTTACAGATGCAAACAGTGCATTTTTTGACACGGCAAACAGCTTTAAGGGTTGCATTGCGGGACTGCATGAAATACTCCGCCGTCAAGGGCTTATGTCAAACACGCTGTGCTTAAATCCAAAGGAAACTATGTCGGTGGGTCAAGCAGATGAACTTGACAGGGTGCAAAAGATGTATCCGCACCTGAACGACGACGCCTTCATACGCAAAAACATAGAGGAATGGAAGAAAAACGCGGGGATGTAGAATTATGATAAGGATAGGACTTATAGGCTCGCAGAGTATGCATTCGATTTCCTTTGCAAAGCTGTGCAATCTGCCCAATGACAACGGAGAATATTTGATACCTGATTGCAGAATTACCGCTGTATGTGCTGTGGACGATACCGAGGAGCATGCAAGCCAAACCGCACGAATTGGGAAAATACCCCATATTGTAAATGAACCGAATGACCTGTTTGACAAATGTGATGCGATAATGGTTTTAACACGCAGAGGGAGCAGTCATATTCCATACGCACTTCCCTTTATAAAAAGGGGATACCCTGTGTTTATAGATAAGCCGATTTGTCTTTCTGATGAGGATATAGCAACACTAAAAAGAGAAACGGCAAAGGGAAAATGCATTGTAGCGGGAGGCTCGGGAATGAAGTACAACAGTTCAGTTAAGGAACTCAAATGCATTATTGACAGCGGCTCTCTCGGAAGTATAAAGGGTATTTCCCTAAATCACAATGCAGACATAAACTGTGAATATGACGGAATATATTTTTACGCCTGCCACGGAGTTGAAATGATGCTGTCGCTTTTGGGCAAAGATGCAAAGTCGGTGCAGAGCTGTGTGCTGGATGCAAAAAACTTTACGGCTTTTTTTAAGTATGAGGAGCAGTTTGCAAATTTGATTTTCACTGTGGGCTACAACGATTACTTTGTGAACATTTATGGTGAGAAGAAAAATATATCCTGTCGGATTGACCCGTCGGACATATTTAGGCAGACCCTTTTAAGCTTTGTGGAGCAAATCCGAAACGGTGTTTCCACAAGCTCGTGGGATGATTTGCTGTCGCATATTTATTTGCTCAGGGCAATGGAAAAATCAATAAACGAAAAATGCGAAATTAAAATTAAAGGATGATGAAGATGGTTTTTAATTTTACAGGGGATTGCTCAGAGGTGAGCAAAGGAATTTGTATTTTAAAAAGCAGGCTTGGGTATGGGCTTTCGTCTGAGGGAGCAAAAGTAAATGTCATCAGAAGAGCAGGCGGCTTGGAGGTTTGCTCCGACGGAAATGAATATACAATTAAATACGACAAAAAAATACATTTTTTCAGAGCTCTCGCTTTACTTTGCGAGCATTACGGAGAAATTTTTGAAATAAGGGAAGAGCCCTGCTTTAAAAGCGTAGGTATAATGGTTGATGCCTCCAGGAATGCGGTAATGCGTCTTGAAAAAATAAAGGATTTAATTGAAATTATGGCTGTAATGGGATTAAATCTTTTAATGATGTATACCGAGGACACCTTTGAGGTGCCGGAGTATCCCTATTTCGGATATATGCGTGGAAGATATAGCTATGAGGAAATGCAATCCTGCGATGATTATGCCGATATTTTTGGAATTGAGATGATACCGTGTATTCAGACTCTCGGGCATTTGACGAAGGCTTTGAAATGGGATTGCGGATTAAATATAAAGGATACCGAAGCGGTTTTAATGGTGGGAAACGAGGATACATATGAATTTATAGAAAATATTATCAGAGCGGCTGTAAAGCCTTTTAGGAGCAAGCGTATTCATATAGGAATGGACGAAGCATGGGATTTGGGACTTGGAAGATACTTAATGGAAAACGGTTACAAAAGTGCTCAGCTTCTGATTAAGGAGCATTTTAGCAGGGTAAATGATATTATTACGCGTCTCGGACTTGAGGCGATGATATGGTCGGATATGTATTTTCGTTCAGGCTCAAAGCAATATGAATACTATGATATGAATATGGAATTTTCTGATGAATTTATTAAAAGTGTTCCAAAGGATTTGAATTTGGTCTATTGGGATTATTATCACGAAAATGAAAAAGAGTACGATTGTATGATAAAAAATCACCAGAAGCTCAGCGAAAAAATTATATTTGCAGGCGGAATATGGACCTGGGGCAGTATGACCATAAACTATCGCAAAACACTCAAAACTGCTGTTCCGGCTCTTAAGTCGTGCATTAAAAATGGTGTGGAAACTGTGTTTGCCACACTTTGGGGCGACAATGGAAACCAGGTGAATGTGTATGAGGCTCTCTACGGAATGCAGCTGTATGCGGAAATGAGCTATGGACATTCGTCTGACAGGGAATGGCTTGATAAGCGATTTGCTGCCTGCACAGGTGAAGTTGGAAATTCGTTTATGCAGTTGGGTATGCCGGATGACTTCGGTCAGACGGATGACATAACTGCCAATCCTTCGGAATATTTATTGTGGCAGGATATACTGACGGGGCTTTTGGATAAGCATATAAATGTAAAAAACATTTCCGAAACATACAGACACTGCAAAGAAATAATGAAAAGCTGTGCTGCGTCTTCTAAAAATTACAGAGATATTTTTGAGTACACATATCACCTTGCAGATGTCTTAGAGATTAAAGCGGATATCGGAGTGAGAATTAAAGAGTGCTACGACAGCGGAAATATAACTGCACTTGAAAATATATGCAATTGTGAACTTCCACAGCTAAAGGAGCGTACCAAGGCGTTTAAGGAGGTATTCAGGAGGCTGTGGCTCTCTGTGTATAAGCCCTTCGGCTTTGAAGTAATTGATATGAGAATAGGCACATTGCTTAGCAGAATAGATACGACTCGGTTTCGGCTAATGCAATATTTAAACGGCGAAATTGACGAAATCGAGGAGCTTGAGCAGGAAAGACTATACTATAATCTCAATATGCCGTTATGGGAGAAAACTGAGCATAAAAAGGATTTAAATGTCCGTACTGCCACATATTTAAAGTATGTGAATGCGGCGTACAGCTCTATGGGAATAGATGATTGAATGTGACATTATGAAATACAATAGGGGAAAATCGCAATGAAAAATATTAAATCAATTATAATTTTGATTGTCGGCTCTTTTCTGGCGGCGGTGGGGATGAGTAACTTCTATCTTGAAAGTAAGATTATACCCGGAGGTGCAGGAGGGATTTCCACGCTGTTTTATCATTTATTTTCAATCCCAACGGGAGTTTCTATGTTTGCTATGAGCCTTTTGTTTCTTTTAATGGGAATTAAAGTGCTTGGAAAAAGCTTTGCTTTGCGTTCGGTTATCGGGACTCTTGTGCTATCTGTGAATATGCAGATAATGACGACCTTCGGAGCGGTGACAGATGATGCACTTATCTGCACGGTTTTCGGTGCACTCTTTTACGGAGTTGGTTCAGGATTGGTTTTTGCCAGCGGCTACAACACAGGAGGTACGGATATACTCGGAAGAATTATTCAGCACAGATTTCCCTATGTGTCCATAGGCAAGCTTCTTATGATTATCAACGGAGCAATAATACTGATTTCCGCAAGGATATTTGACGATATAAATTTGATGTTGTATGGGGTGCTCGCTATGATAATTTCAAATATCACAATAGATTTTGTGTTAAGCACCTTCAATGACTCTAAGATTGCATTTATTATCAGCAGAAGTGGAAGTGAAATGTCGGATTTAATAATTAAATCCTTTGGCAGAGGAGTCACAATAATGAACGGAATTGGAGGCTTTACCTCCGAGGATAAAAATGTTCTTCTGTGTGCTATACGTGCAAAGGAGCTTGAGAGCTTTAAGCAAAGTATGCTCGAAATTGATTCCGCAGCTTTTATCGTCTTTTTGGATGCCAAGTCAGTTGTGGGCAATGGATTTCATTCGGGATAAAATAATTAAAAGATGTACAAATCAATTACTCATAATTAAAGAGGAGATATAAAATGAATATTTCAGAACTGTTAAAAGGACGAGAGTGCAACTGCGGAAATAGCCATACTTGTAATATTGATAAGGTTGTTATCGAAGAAGGTGCAATAAATAAAATATATGATTTGGCGGCAGATTATAGTCGTATTATTGTTGTTGCCGATAAGAATACATATGCTGTATGTGGAAAAAAAGTTATAGGCTTATTAAAGGAAAAGCTTCAAGACAAGCTTGTTTTTGATGATGATTTGCTGATACCTGACGAAAGAGCGGTGGAAAAGCTTAACAGATTTGTTTCTGATACAACCGATTTAATATTGGGGGTAGGTTCGGGTGTAATTCAGGATTTATGTAAGTATGTAAGCTTTAATCAAAATTTACCATATTACATTGTGGCAACAGCACCGTCAATGGATGGATATGCATCAAACGGGGCGGCTATGATTATAGGTAATATGAAGGTAACCTATAACGCTCACGTGCCACAAGCAATAATAGCCGATGTTGATATTTTAAAAGATGCACCTATGGAAATGATACAGTCGGGATACGGCGATATTATAGGCAAGCTGTCATGCCTTAATGATTGGCGTCTTGCGGCGGCGGTGAATAATGAATATTTCTGTCAATATGTATATGACCTTACAATGCAGATGACGGACAGCATTAGGAATGACGGAGTGCTATTGCAAAAACGTGATGTCAATGCTGTGAAAAGGCTTGCAGAAGCCCTTGTCGGTGTGGGAGTCGCTATGGCATATGTGGGCAATTCAAGACCGGCATCGGGCAGTGAACATCATTTGTCGCATTTTTTTGAAATTACAGGAATAATGAATGATGAGCCGTATTTTATGCACGGTACGGACGTTGCGTTTTCAACGGTATACACCTGCCGTATGCGTGAGGAGATACTAAGGCTTGACATACCCGAACAGGCTCAGAAATTTGACCGTGAGGATTGGGAAAGCAAAATACACTCCGTTTATGGTACTGCCGCAGAGGGAGTTATTGAACTTCAGAACAAAGCCGGCGTGTATAACGAGAATAAAATATCCGTATATAAGGAAAAGTGGAACGAGATACGCGAAATATTGGAGGATGCTCCGTCAGAAGATGAAGTTGTGTCGTATCTTGAAAGTGTAGGACTTGATATTTCCGATTTTGAAAAAATGTATGGTGCAAAAAAGCTTGAAAATGCAAAATGGTATGCGAAGGATTTAAAAGATAGATATTCGGTGCTTTGGCTGTACTATTGTCTTTTCTATCGTTCTGATGTGTGAGGTGGCGGATATGGATAAGTTGAAACAAATTAAATTGTATCTTCTCGATATGGATGGTACAATATATCTTGATAACAGCTTGTTTGACGGAACAATGGATTTTCTCGATTATGTGAAGAGCATCGGCGGACGATATATTTTTTTAACAAACAACTCGTCAAAAAGCGTTGATAAATATATAGAAAAGCTTAATGGAATGGGAATATCGGCAGATAAAAATGACTTTCTTACTTCAACAGACGCTACTATAGTATATTTGAAAAAAGAGAATTATAAAAAGATATATGCTCTCGGAACGGAGTCTTTCAAGGAGCAACTGAGAAATTCCGGATTAAATATTACTGATGAGGTGTCAGACGGAATTGACTGCCTATGTATGGGATATGATACGGAGCTTACATATAAAAAGCTTGAGGACGCGTGCATACTTTTAAACGAGGATATTGCCTATATTGCGACAAATCCCGATTGGGTATGTCCCACACACTACGGTTATGCACCTGATTGCGGTTCTGTGAGCGAAATGCTTGCAAGAGCAACGGGAAAGAAGCCGAAATTTATCGGCAAACCTGAGCCTGCTATGGCAGAGCTTGCAATGGAAATGACGGGTTTTGAAAAATGTGAAACAGCAGTCATAGGCGACAGACTGTATACAGATATTGCCTGCGGTGCCAATGCGGAAATAAACACAATATTTGTGCTGAGCGGTGAGGGAACAAAAGAGGATATAGAAAAATACGGCATTAAACCGGATTATATATTTGATAATATCAGGGATTTATATGACAAATTAAGTGGGGTGAACTAAAATAATGAGAAAGAGAAAAAAGACGTGGATAACTTCGGCACATCAAGGCTTTGTGGATGAAAATTTACATTCAAACACTTTGGCTGCATATGAGCTTGCTGCAAAAAAGGGAGCTGATATGATAGAAACAGATGCAAGAATGACAAAGGACGGAGTTTTAATCGTAAACCATGATGAAGATGTCAAAGGTTATGATGAATTTGGTAACGAAGTCAGATATGTAATTTCAGAAACTGATTATTCCGTTATCAGTAACATAAGCTTATTTAAAGAGCGGGTTGAAGATAATAAAATTCCTACACTCAAAGAGGCGTTACATCTTGCGTATTATACGGGAATGTGTATAAATATTGACTTAAAAGAAGGTTTAACAAATGCTGAGAGGATAGCAAAGCTGGTTGTCAGTATGGGTATGCGTGGCAGAACGGTTTATGCAACAAACGGTGCAGGTGCAGAGGCTATTAATTTGATTCTTTCAATAGACCCGCAGGCAAGATTTATTGATACCAAACAAAATTATACAAAAGAGGCATTAAAATCAGTTGAGGATTATCAGGGAAAATGCTATGTATATACCTGGGATTTTTCGGATGAGAATATAGAGGAGATAAGGGAAAGCGGATGTATGTTGGCTGCTATATCTTTAAATGAGGAGAATGCAAAAGAAGCATTTAGGCATCACCCCGATATGGCAGAGTATCCTCACACAAGCGATTTTGAAAAAATTGAAGTGGAATTATTCAACTGATATGAATAATAAATAGAGCCGCTTCTACTAAAACAGAAGTACGGTAAAATGTTTGAGATGCTTCCAAAGACTACGATAAGTGCTTCCGTTGATTCAAATGATTTAAAGAAAAGGAAAAGTTCGGGTGGGAGTTTCTTTTCTTGGGTGCAAACATTGATGCGGCTTCGACCGCTGTCGATTTTGGAATTTCTGCTGACAGAGCAGTTACTTATGAGACAGACTCAATAGGAACAAGAATGAATTTTGACGTAGAATCGAAGGTTGTTGGTTGCGTAAGACAATGTGTGCCAATCGCAAACAATTGGAAAGAAAATATTGAAAGATACAAGGCTAATGACTTTGGTAAGCAAAATGAAAAATAATCTTAACTGATTGTATAGATTAGTTTATAAAAGAGGAATCTTCGGATTTCTCTTTTTTGTCTATTGGCAAATGGGCGATTTGTGAATCGACCCTACAATATGTAAAATAATTTTGTTTTTATGCAAAATACAACAAATATGCAATCCTGCAAACAACAATATAATATATAGTTAATCAAAATATATTCGCAGTAATAAAAAAATAATTAAAAATTAAGCTTGACAAAAATACAAGTAAAGTCATTGACTATATTATAAACATATGTTACAATAATATGGGCTTATTCTATATTATTTACGAAAGTATTAAGAGAGAATAATGTCTTCGTAGATGTGAGGTAGTATATTGGAAATTTTAATTGAGCACAAATTATGATTTGCCTGTATGGCATCAACGGAGTTGGAACAGAGCCGATCTTAGCAAAAAAGGGATTGAGTAATACTTATGAATTGCAAAAAAATGGATATAAAACCATTTGAAAAACGGGTATGGCTATCATCGCCTACAATGCACGGAGATGAACTTAAATACATAACCGAGGCCTATGATACCAATTGGATGTCTACCATTGGTGAAAACATCAATAAAGTTGAGAGCATTGCGGCAGAAAAAGCAAATGTAAAATATGCTGTGGCGTTGTCGTGTTGCACCGCCGCACTGCATTTGTGTGTTAAGTCCGCAGGTGAAAGATTATATGGTAAACCCTCAATTGGTCACGGTGCTGTGGAGGGCAAGCGTGTTTTTTGTTCAGATTTGACATTTAACGCTACGTTGAATCCGGTGATGTATGAGGGTGGAACCCCTGTTCTTATTGATTCCGAGCGTGACAGCTGGAATATGGACCCTGTGGCACTTGAAAAGGCATTTGAGATGTATCCTGATGTTAAGTTGGTAGTATATGCCGAACTGTATGGCTTCCCGGGAAATGTAAGGCAAATTAAAGAAATTTGCGAAAAACACGGGGCATTATTGATTGAAGATGCCGCCGAGGCTATGGGTGCCACCTGGGAGGGCAAACAGTGCGGTAGTTTTGGCGATTATTCGGCAATAAGCTATAACGGAAATAAAATTATTACCGGCAGCAGCGGAGGATGTCTTCTTACCAACGATATTGAGGTTGTCAATAAAGCTCGCAAGTGGAGCACGCAAGCGAGAGAGGATGCCGTATGGTATCAGCACGAGGAGATCGGCTATAACTATCGTATGAGTAATGTCATTGCCGGAGTTGTTCGCGGACAGTACGTATATTTAGAGGAACATATAGAACAAAAGAAGGCTATATACGAACGATATAAAGAGGGACTTAAAGAATTGCCGATAAAAATGAATCCTTTTGACGCAGAAAAATCAAAGCCTAATTATTGGCTGAGTGCTATGATTATAGATGAGGGTTATATGTGCAAACAGGTCAGAAATGATAGTGTTGCGTGGTATACACCTGAAAATGGCAAGTCTTGTCCGACTGAAATTTTAGAAGCAATAAGCTCAATCAACGCCGAGGGGCGACCGATATGGAAACCGATGCATATGCAGCCTATGCACAAGATGCACGAGTTTGTTACGCGTGCCGATTCAGGCAGAGCTAATACCAATACGTATATTGAGGGCGGTTGTGCAGATATAGGTATGGATATCTTTGATAGGGGACTGTGCTTGCCAAGTGACAATAAAATGACAGAAGAACAGCAATCAAGAATTATTGATGTTATCAAGGCTTGTTTCGAGTAAGACGGAAGTGTGTAAATAATAAGGAGAGAGAATATGTATAATCATCAGCCGTTTGGTCCATATGAAAAATATTTTAAAAGACCTATAGATTTTATATGCGGTATGGCGGCGGTTGTTGTATTCTGTTGGCTCTATGTCATTTTAATCATTTTGGGGACTGTTTTTATGAAAGGAAATCCTTTTTATACTCAGGAGCGGCCCGGCAAAGATGAAAAGATTTTTAAACTGATTAAATTTCGTACAATGGATAACCGAAAAGACGGTGAGGGAAATCTGCTTCCCGATGAAATAAGACTTAATACATATGGAAGGTTCTTAAGAAAGACGAGCTTGGATGAACTGCCTGAAGCCTTTAATATAATAAAAGGCGATATGAGTGTCGTGGGACCGAGACCCTTATTGGTTAAATATCTTGACAGATATAATGAGGAACAGCATCATAGGCACGATGTCAGACCGGGACTTTCGGGCTATGCCCAGGTCAATGGCAGAAATGCTATCTCTTGGGAGGAAAGGTTTAAATTAGATGTTGAATATGTAAATAACATCACATTTTTAGGCGATGTTAAAATCATTCTTCAGACAGTTGGAAAGGCATTTTTCAAACAAGAAGGCATAAGCTCCGAAACTTCGGAAACAATGGAAGAATTTATGGGAACTACGGTTGAGGGTGTCGGCGCAGGGAGGACAAACAATTGAAGAAGCCTGTGATTATCGGGCGAGGAAAGTAAATATGAAAAAATTTAATGATTTTTGTGAGGACTAAATATTTTCCAAATTGCAAAACGGAATATGTGGCTTTTTGCCATATATACAGCACTGGGAGGAAACGGTATGAATACATTAAAAGATTTATACATTGTTGGTGCAGGTGGCTTTGGCAGAGAGGTTGCTTGGATGGTTGAAAGAATTAACCAAATAAAACCAACTTGGGATTTGAAAGGATTTATTGATGACGACAAGACCATACATGGAACATTACAAGATGCGTATCCTGTAGTTGGTGATTGTGATTACTTGATGAACATATCACATGAGGTTTGGGTGGTATGTGCAGTTGGTTCTGCAAAGATCAGAAAGAAAATAATAGAGAAATTGATGAATTGTTCAAGAGTGAAATTTGCTACACTAATTGACCCTGATGTCATATATTCCAAGCGTGTAACTGTTGGCGAAGGAAGCATTATATGTGCGGGAACAATTGTTACGGTCGATATTTCTATTGGAAGCCATGTTATCATCAATCTTGACTGTACTATTGGACACGATGATATTATTCAAGATTTTGTGACTATTTATCCTAGTGTAAACATATCTGGAAATGTATTTGTTGGAGAATGTGCAGAACTTGGAACGGGTATGCAAATTATTCAAGGAAAGAATATAGGCAAAGAGAGTATTATTGGTGCTGGAGCGGTGGTTGTACGGGATATTCCGGAAAAATGTACTGCAGTAGGAAGTCCGGCGAAACCCATTAAATTCTTTTAATAAACAGGAGGTATATATGCAATCAATTAGCACGGTAACTATCATTGGGGCCAATGGAACTATGGGTCGGAACATTGCAGCTATCTTCGCTTCCTTTGGAAATGCAAATGTATATTTAGTAAGTCGTTCGATTGAAAAATCGGATAAGGCAAGGGAAAATGCGTATCAGTCTGTCCGTGCTGAGAGCGTAAAACATAGGATGATTTCGGCTGATTACAGTGAGTTGGAAGAATGTATAGCAAAATCAGATTTGATTTTTGAGGCTTGTGTAGAGAAATGGTCTGTAAAAGAACAGATACATCGAATGATTTCAGATGCATTGAGTGATTTACCTATGGAAAAATCATTAAACAAAATCGTATGTTCTGGAACATCCGGATTATCAATTACAGGTCTTGCAGAATTATATGCAGAATCATTTCGCCCGCATATAATCGGAATGCATTTCTTCAATCCACCATATCAGATGACGCTTTGTGAACTGACACCAACAATTTATACTGATAGACAGTTGTTTTTTGATATATATAATTATACGGAAAAGATATTGTTCAGAACTACAGTGGAAGTTAAAGATTCTCCAGCGTTTCTTGCTAATCGCATTGGTTTTCAGTTTATAAACGAAGCTATGCAGTTGGCGGAACAGTATAAGTATAGTGGTGGTATAGATTATATTGATGCAATCTTAGGACCTTTTACTGGTAGAACTATGGCACCGCTGATTACTGCAAATTTTGTAGGATTAGATGTGCACAAAGCAATCGTAGATAATTTGTATGATAATACGTATGATTTTTCACATGACTCATTCGTAGTCCCGAGTTATGTAGAGGAGCTTATAAATAATGGTGCCTTGGGAAGAAAAGCATATGCTGGACTATATAAGACAGTTGTACATGACAGCGGAGCGAAAATATATCAAGTATATGATATTGAAAATGGATATTATCGTGAGACTATAAAATATACATTTCCTTTTGTGGAACAGATGGTCTCATTTCTTCAAACGGGTGATTATGATGATGCTTTCCGCATATTAAAGCAGAATCACTCGGTGGAAGCAGAGATTTGCCTTGGGGAACTATTGAAATATGTTTTATACTCGCTAAGTGCAACAGAAGATGTTGGATATAACATCCATTCGGCAGATGATGTTATGGCAGCTGGTTTTAATTGGTGCCCTCCGCTTGCAATGATAGAGGCATTGGGTGGAAAGGATTGCTTTAAATCTCTTTGTAGGGAAAGAATAGCAGAATCTTGGTTGAACAGAGATGCACAGGAGCATCTGTTAAATAGGGTGGAAAAATCAAAATATGACTTTAGAAGGTTTATAAAAGCAAAATTGTAACATAGTACAAAATGATTATAGATAAGGATGATAACAGATAGGAGAGTGTTATGGAAGCTGTATATGTACTTGGAGGATCGCAGACAGATTTTGAGCGTAATTGGACAAAAGAAGGAAAAAATGTCGTTGCATTATTAAAAGAAGTTATAAATGATGCACTTGAAAATGTTGCGATTTCATTTGGTGATATAGAAAAACTAAATCAAGAAAATCGGGTTGCCTGCTGTGTAGGTAACTTTATTGCGGAAAGTTATATTCACCAAGGACACTTAGGGGCACTTCTGACAGAAGTCAATACTGCTTTTTACGGCGTACCTTCTGCAAGATATGAGGCAGCTTGCGCATCCGGATCGGTTGCATTGGATGCAGCCATTACTAAAATCAAGTCCGGTGATTATGACGTGGTTCTGGTAGTTGGCTGGGAACTGATGAAAACTGTCAATTCAAAAGTTTGCGGAGATATCTTAGGCAGAGCTGCTTATTACGAGAAAGAGGGTAAGAATGTATCATTTCCGTTTCCTAAGTTATTCGGCAAATTAGCTGATGAAACTATAATCAAATATAATTTAGACCAAGAACGGTATTTGGATGCATTGGCGAAAATTTCTTGCATTAATTATTCCAATGCTAAACGTAATCCGTTGGCACAGACCAGAAAATGGTTTATGGATTATAAACAGGCTAGAAAACGCGGAACAGAAACAAATGCACAGATTGGAGGTCTGCTTGGTATTTCTGATTGTTCACAGGTAACTGATGGTTCTGCAGTTGTAGTTCTTGGCAGCGAGAGAATAGCAAAAAAACTAGGAAAAGACAATGCACCGGTTGTAAAAGGTTACGGGCATCGAACAGCACCAATGCTATTTGATAAAAAAATGGCTGACAATGCAGACAGTCCCTATGTGCTACCCTGGACAAGACAAGCGGTTTTGGATGCGTATAGAAGAAGTAATCTCACGGTA
>CADAVS010000041.1 GCA_902791425.1 uncultured Ruminococcus sp. | reverse complement strand
GATTGGAGAAGGGCAAATGTTAATAAGCTGGTTCAAACCCTTGACGAGAGATTACATTCAGTAAAGCCGTCAATACAGTTCGGTATAAGTCCGAGAGGTATTTGGGCAAATAAAGACGAGATGGCAGAGGGCAGTGACACAAGAGGCGGCGGTTCGTACTCTACCATATATGCGGACTCGAGAGCGTGGGTTAAGAATGGTTGGGTTGACTATATTATGCCACAGATTTATTGGAATATAGGCTACGAGATTGCAGATTATACAGTATTGTGTAATTGGTGGTCCGATGTTGTAAGCGACACTGATGTTAGACTTTATATCGGTGAGGGTGCTTACAGAACAACGTCAAGCACACTTCCTGCGTGGAAAGGTGAAACGGGAACAAATGAGTTGAGGACACACATAGCAGACGGAAGAAACAATCCGAACATAAGCGGTTACTGTTGCTTTACATACAATGATTTTATCGAAAACGGCTCAATATATGCCTTGATGCAGGAAGTGAACAGCAGTGAGAAAAAGGCACCGAGCGGAGCTGTTCAGGTAAATAATGATGTCAGCAATGAAGCAGACAGTGTTCCTGCCGTAAATGACGGAATGTCCAACACAGGTGGTCAGATAACGGAAGATAAAAATTATAAAAATAAGTTCACCGATATGGATAATTATTGGTGGGCAATGGATGCGGTAAATGAGCTTGCAGCAAAAGGAATAATCAAGGGCCGCAGTGAAACAGAGTTTGACCCTGATTCTAAAATAACGAGGGCTGATAATACAGTTCTGTTGTTAAGAGTTTTAGGTAAGACAGCAACGTTTTCCGAAAATTTTGCAGATGTTTACCCTGACAAATACTATTATAACGAGATAGGAATGGCAAAAGCACTCGGTATTGCGTCAGGTGTCGGCAATAACTGCTTTGACCCCGATGCAAAAATCAAACGTCAGGATATGGCGACTTTGGCATACAGAGTGCTGACGGAAGAAGGAATTTTAACAACAATACCTAATACAACGGTTTTAAATAAGTTTGTTGACGCAGATGAAGTATATTTTTACGCACGTGAAGCAATGGCGGCTTGTATCAATAAGGGATTGATGAGCGGCTATGGTGATAACACCATTAAGCCTAATGATTATGCGAGCCGTGTGGAGGTTGCATTGTTCGTTTACAGAATTTCGCAATTATTGAAATAATGGTCTTGAAATTATATCAATAATGTATTATACTATAACAATAAAGCCCGCACTGCGGGAGCAGAAAGGTTGAGAAATATATGCAGAATACAGAAAAAACTATGGATAAAATAGTTGCATTGTGCAAAGGCCGTGGATTTATATATCCCGGCTCTGAAATATACGGCGGATTGGCAAATACGTGGGATTATGGTCCGTTAGGCGTTGAGTTTAAGAACAATGTTAAGCGTGCTTGGTGGAAGAAGTTTATAGCAGAAAGCCCGTACAACGTAGGCTTGGACGCCGCTATATTAATGAACCCAAAAACTTGGATTGCATCAGGTCACGTAGGCGGTTTTTCCGATCCTCTTATGGATTGTAAAGAGTGTAAAGCTCGTTTCAGAGCGGATAAGTTAATCGAAGATGCCGCAGGGGTTTCAGCAGATGGTTGGTCTGATGAGAAAATGATGCAGTATATTGAGGATAACGACCTCAAATGCCCTGAATGTGGGAAGCACAATTTCACTGATATCCGTAAATTTAATCTTATGTTTAAAACTTTCCAGGGTGTAACAGAGGACAGTAAAAATGAAATTTACTTACGCCCCGAAACAGCACAGGGTATATTTGTAAACTTCAAGAATGTTCAGCGTACATCAAGAAAAAAGATACCATTTGGTATCGGTCAGATTGGTAAGTCCTTCAGAAACGAGATAACTCCCGGTAACTTTACCTTCAGAACCCGTGAGTTTGAACAGATGGAGCTTGAGTTCTTCTGTAAGCCGGGCACCGACCTTGAGTGGTTCTCATATTGGAAGGATTACTGCAAGAACTTCTTGTTGTCACTTGGCATAGCAGAGGAAAATATCAAATTGCGTGACCACGAGCAGGAGGAGCTTTCTCATTACAGTAACGCAACAACAGATATTGAGTTTATGTTCCCGTTCGGTTGGGGCGAGCTTTGGGGAATTGCCGACAGAACTGACTTTGACCTTAAACAGCACAGTGAGTTCAGTGGTGAAAAGCTTGAATACACCGACCCCGAAACAGGTGACAAGTACATTCCTTACTGCATCGAGCCATCTTTGGGTGCAGACCGTGTGGCACTTGCCTTCTTGGTTGAGGCATATGATGAAGAAGTTATAGACGCGGAGAAGAATGACGTTCGTACAGTTATGCACTTCCACCCTGCACTTGCACCGATAAAGGCTGCTGTATTGCCGTTGTCTAAGAAGTTGTCAGATAAGGCACGTGAAGTATATTCGATGCTCGCATCAGAGTTTATGTGCGAGTTTGACGAGGCAGGCAGTATCGGTAAGCGTTATCGCAGACAAGACGAAATCGGTACACCTTTCTGCATAACATATGACTTTGACTCAGAGGAAGACGGAAGTGTTACAATTCGTCACCGTGACTCTATGGAACAGGAAAGAGTTAAGATTGATGACCTTGTTGAATATATCAGAAAAGGTATAAAGTTTTAATTCTGTGAAGAAAATAAACAGATAATAGTATCCCCGACTGTATTTGGCAGTCGGGGAATGGTGCTTATTGTGCGGAATAGTTGGGAGATGTTGTCATTGGGTATGAATGGTGTAATCGGACATACTGATGTCAAAAAAATATTACAAGAGTCTATTACTTACGGAAAAATCAGCCACGCATATATTTTTGAGGGTATGTCGGGTGTTGGACGTCTGTCCCTTGCAAAAGCCTTTGCTGAGGAAATCGCAGGGGCAGATAAAAAGTATTCGGCTGAAAATAATCCCGATATAACTGTTGTCACAAATGAGTTGTATGACGTACAAAAGACTCAAAAAAATATTTTGGTAGACACAATCAGGGCAATGAAGTCTGATGTATATGTCAAGCCGTATTTGTCCCAAAGAAAGATATACATTATTCCAAATGCCGACAGTATGCAGCCTCCGGCACAAAACAGCTTGTTAAAGGTGTTCGAGGAGCCGCCTGAATATTGCACAATCATATTAATCGCTGAGAATGCAAATTCGCTGTTGCAGACTATTCGCTCACGTGCCGTTTTGGTGAAGTTCCACCCCTTAGACAGAAGTGATGTTGAAAGGTATCTTGTTGAAGAAAAAAATACTGATGCGGAAACGGCAAAAACAATTTCTGTTATGAGCGGAGGAAGTATAGGACGTGCCTTGCTTTTATTGGAGGACGGTGACGCGGCGGAGCTTCGCAATGATGTCATAATGCATTTGATGAATATGTGTAAAGGCGGACATATTGCCTTGTATGATTTTATTAAGTTTTTGAAGCAGAATAAAACCTCGTTTGCTTTGATATCTGAAATTATGACGGAATGGTCGGCAGATATTTTACATTTGAAATATGACAGAAATTGTGATATAATAAATGCGGACAAGGGTGATGATTTAAAAGAGTTTGCGTCAGCTGTCACAAAGCAAGCCGCATTCAACTTTGGAGAAATCATAATCAAGTACACGCTTGCCGTTAAACGTAATGCTAATTATCCGATAGCCGTGCAATGTATGGCAACGGAATATTGGGAGGAAATAAATGGTAGAAATTATAGGAGTGCGTTTTAGTAACGCAGGTAAAATTTATTATTTCAGTCCTAAGGGTCAGAAAATTGACGCAGGAATATATGTCCTTGTGGAAACTGCAAGAGGAATGGAAATGGGACGTGTTGTTATTGAGAATAAAGAGGTTGACGACTCTGAAATCGTATCTCCTTTGCGTGATATTGTCAGAATAGCAACGGAGGAGGACTTCCGTCAGGTGGATGAAAACAAGCAGATGGAGAAAGAGGCTTTTAAAATTGCGGTTGAGAAAATTCGTGAGTTTAAAATAGAAATGAAGCTTGTTGATGTTGAATACACCTTTGACAGAAGTAAGATTTTATTCTACTTTACCGCAGACGGCAGAGTGGACTTTCGTGAGCTTGTAAAAGCCTTGGCAGGTATTTTCCATACAAGAATTGAACTCAGGCAGATTGGTGTTCGTGATGAGGCAAGACTGCTGGGAAGTTACGGCATTTGTGGCAGATACCTCTGTTGCGGAAGCTTTTTGGACGACTTTCGACCTGTTTCAATCAAGATGTCCAAGGAGCAAGGGTTATCCCTCAATCCTGCAAAGATTTCCGGTACCTGCGGACGACTTATGTGTTGCCTTCAATACGAGCAAAATGCTTATGATGATATGTTAAAGAAGCTGCCTCGCAGAGGTGAAACTGTTGAAACTGCCGACGGTGTTGGCGTTGTTGCCGATGTGGAAACCTTAAAAGGTCAGATTAAGGTTAAGTTTGAAAACGGCGACAGCTTTAAAATGGAAACATACAAGCTGGGCGATTTTAAGGTAAAGGGCGGCAGAAAAGAAAAGGTTGAAGATGATATAATCATTGAGGCAGAAGGCTTAGATGAAGTGATTAAAGAAGATATTATTGCCGAAGATGCTGTTGTTGAGAATGTTCACGAACAAAAGCCTCATAAAAAGAACTATAAAAAAAGAAAGCATAATAAAAACAATAATCACAACCACAATAAGAACAAAAATAATGAAAACAGAAACAATGAAAACAGAAACAATAAAAAAATAAATTCCTCAGGTGATGACCCTGACGCCGAATAGTATAGGGTCAGAAGGCAGTAGGAAGGTATGTGAATTCAATAAAGCTGTGCAGAGTTAAAATCCGCACAGCTTATTTTTTTGCGGCGTTTTTGCCGCACCACATAATAACATAATTATGAATTTTGTATCAGTCAATCAATTTTTGGTTGCTGTAAGCCTTGACGCCCTTTTTGAAGGCATCTATTGTTTCTTGGGTTTCATCAAGCCTATACTGCCTTGAAACAACGGTTTCAAACGGCTCCCTTGGGTCATAGTCCTGCGAGTTGAACCAAACGGCAATTTTAATTTCCGGATATTTAGGGAAAACAGCAAACATATCGTTAATCCATTTTACCTTGTCACCGCCTGCAGAGGCAGAGGCGAACTCTGTTATCATCCAAGGAAATTCAGAGAAGTTAGGTTCATATGTTTCATATATCTGGTCATATATATCCTCAAAGTCACGCCATACCTCTCCGTATAATTTGTTGTAATAGTCGCCTGTATTATATCCTGTTATGCCGAACATTTGCACATACTCGTTACCGGGATAATACGCAAGTGCAGAGTTCCAGCCGCAAGGAGGGAAGGAAACATTATTGGGATTGAATACCCATATTGCGTTGTTTACGCCTTCCTCCTGAAATATATTATATATTCTTCTCCAGACTTGAACATACAAATCAGGGTCGTTTAAAATTACGTTTCCGCCATAGCTTGTCCAATCGGAATTCATTTCGTTATTCAGCCTGAATATAAAAGGCTTCCCGAATGCGGCTGCATCACGTGCAAACTTTCTCAAATTCTCGTCACATACGCCGTCTAAAACATCATAGAAGGGGTTGTAGTTATCAAGGTCCTCGTTCATAACACTTGAAGTTTGCATAGTAAGCTCAACGATTTTGCCTGCGTCATATGCCTGTTGCATACCCTCTGTGGGAAAGTCCTCCCAATAATAGATGTATTCAAGCAAAACAGGGAATTCAAAATCAACTTCTTTTTCAAGCTTTTCGGTGCGTTCTGTTTTGAGATATCTAACCGCAAGAGGATTGAAGCATCCCCAATAGGGGTGTTCTGCATTTGCAATTTTTTCGTAAACCTCTTTTGTTTCAGCAGTCCAATTATCAGGGATTACAGGTTTAAAGTCGGTGTATACATCAGAGGTTCCTCTGATGGGAACATCGGTTGAAAACGTATATAAAACCTTATATACCTCGTCTATCAAATGCTGAGAGTATTCCTCCGCCTTGAACATTACACGATAATAGTGGGGTGTTCCCGTATATATGTATGCATATACATATGTGTTCTTTTTATAATCTCCCATCGGAGCAGGAGTCCTTGTAAATGCCACGACCTGCATCCAAAAGTCGTTCACTTTGGTTGTGTTATCGCTGTGAACGGTAATGCGGTTCTTGTCTATGTAGGTTTCGTCATAGATGTATTTGTTAAGATATTTTGCAATATATTCCTTGACGTTATCCTCGTGTGCATATTCCTTTGAGATAATCATATCAAACTCTGATGATGATGCCTTAATAAATTCCTGTGCACAGGTGAAGTCGTATTCGGTATCTCGCGGTGCACCTATTGCAAAACCCCGTGAATGGTTGATGAGGTACTTTCTGTCTTTTGATACCTGAATTTCTCTGACGTCGCAGTTGTCAAAGTCAAGGTCCTTATAGTCATATACCAACTCATTGTTTTGGTAATATATTTTATAGTCGCACTTGTCCGAACCTATAAAGCTGAGCTTGTCCTTAACCCATACTCTTGCAGGGCGGTACAATATAACCGTTACACCTGCCATAACGGCTAATGCGACAAAAACCGAAATTATAGAAATTATAATTTTCTTCATAACCTTCACCAACCCTTTATTGATATGGATATTATATATTAATATGAAAAATTAGTCAATATCCGATATAATAGCCAAACTGCGTTTTGCGTATTCCTCAGCCTTTTGCTTCTTGTCCTTTATCCGTACGCCTAAATCCTTCATTATTCCAAAGTTCACGTTCATAGGCTGAAAGTCCACAATACTTTGATTTGAAACATAGGCAGATAAAGCACCGATTGCGGTTTCGTTTGTGTATGGTACAGATAATATGCCCTGCTCTGCCATAGCACAAAAACGGCCTGCCAGCAAGCCTGATGAGGCGGACTCTACATAACCCTCTACGCCTGTTATCTGACCTGCGAAATAGATTTTGGGATATTCCCTCATTCTGTAAGTATTGTCAAGGAGCTTGGGCGAATTTATATATGTGTTTCTGTGCATAATGCCGTATCTGATAAACTCCGCATTTTCAAGCCCCGGTATCATAGAGAAAACACGCTTTTGCTCGCCAAACTTCAGGTGCGTTTGAAAGCCCACGATATTATACATACTGCCTGTTTGGTTGTCCTGCCTTAGCTGAACAACAGCATAGGGGCGTGAGTTATCTCGCGGGTCGGTAAGACCGACAGGCTTAAGGGGACCAAAACGCATTGTGTCCTCGCCTCTTGCCGCCATAATCTCAATGGGCATACAACCCTCAAAAACCTTAGGGTCGTCAACGCCGTGAACAGGAGCGGCCTCCGCCTCCACAAGCTCCTTCCAAAAGGATAAATATTCATCTTTTGTCATAGGGCAGTTGATGTAATCGGCACCGCCCTTGCCGTATCTTGCGGCACGGAATGCCTTTGTCATATCTATGCTGTCATAGGCTACAATAGGTGCGGCGGCATCAAAGAAGTGGAGGTGCTCACCGCCTGTAAGGCGGCTTATGCTGTCGGCTATTCCATCTGATGCAAGAGGCCCTGCCGCAATAATTGTGTACTCGTCTGTGTCTATATCACATATCTCGCCGTATTCAACCCTTATGTTTGGGTGTGACAGAATTTTGTCTGTAACCATCTGCGAAAAGCTGTATCTGTCAACCGCAAGGGCACCGCCTGCAGGAACCTTTGTTGCATCGGCACATTCCATTATCAAAGAACCCATTTTACGCATTTCTTCTTTTAATAGGCCTACCGCATTGTAAATACCATCGGCACGCAACGAATTACTGCATACAAGCTCGGCAAAGGTATCACATTTGTGTGCAGGTGACTTCTTTTCGGGTTTCATTTCGTACAGAATTACCTCTGCTCCGTACTTTGCGGCTTGCCAGGCAGCTTCGCAGCCTGCAAGACCTGCTCCTATAATCTTAATAGCCATAGTTATTTCCTTTCATATCATAAAATTGGGCGGACTATTGCCCGCCCATATCGTTATTTTTTTGTAGGCTTATATTCGTAGTCACATTCCTCGTTAAAGCATTTCATTGTGACAGGGCCTTTGCCTTTGAAAGCCCTTGATTTCATAAGTGTGTTTCCGCATTTCGGACATTTTTCGTTTGTTGGCTCGCTCCAAGAGATAAAGTCACATTCGGGACTGTTCTGACAGGTGTAGAATATACCGCCTTTTTTTGATTTACGGACAGCAACCTCGCCGCCGCATTTTGGGCATTTGGCATCTATTGTTTCAACAATTGCCTTTGTGTTCCTGCATTCGGGGAAACCCGGGCACGCCAAAAACTTACCAAATCTGCCCTGCTTATATACCATAAGTCTGCCGCATTTTTCGCATACAACATCCGAAACCTCGTCTTTAATTTCTATGTTTCCGATTGTTTCTTCGGCTTTTTTCAGAGTTTCGTTAAAGGGAATATAGAAGTCCCTGACAATATTTTTCCACTTTACGTTACCGTCAGCCACATCTTCGATTTCGTTCTCCATACGAGCGGTAAACTCAACATCAACTATGTCTTTAAAGTTTTCTTTCATCAAATCGGTTACTATAAAGCCCAGCTCGGTGGGGTATATGGACTTACCATCACGTGCAACATATCCTCTTGCTGAAATAGTAGCTATTGTGGGGGCGTATGTGCTTGGACGGCCAATGCCTTCTTCTTCCATAGCTTTTACAAGTGATGCCTCTGTATACCTTGCGGGAGGCTGTGTAAAGTGCTGTTGAGGTGTTAATTCCTTTAAAAGCAATGTCTGTCCCTCGGTGAGAGTAGGAAGCTTAGAGGATTTTTCTTCGCTTTCGTCCTTGCCCTCTACATATAATGTCATAAAGCCCTGGAATTTAACCTCCGTTCCTGATGCCTTAACCATATACTTATCGGCTAAAATATCGGCAGACACCATATCAAGAACAGCGTCAGACATCTGACTTGCCATAAATCTCAGCCAAATAAGACGATACAGCTTAAATAGGTCGGGCTTTAGCTTAGTTTTCAACTTCTCAAATGTGTTAGCAACAGAGGTAGGACGGATAGCCTCGTGAGCGTCTTGTGCACTTTTTTTTGCACGATATTGCTTAGGTGTTTTGGGAACATACTCACTTCCGTAGGTTGCCTCGATAAATTCTCTTGCCTCTGTTTGTGCAACGGGCGAAATTCTCAACGAGTCGGTTCTCATATAAGTGATATAACCCATTTCGTACAACTGCTGTGCCGCAATCATTGTGCGGCGTGAGGTAAAGTTCAGCTTTCGTGACGCCTCCTGTTGCAATGTGCTTGTGGTAAAAGGAGGGGCACTTTTACGCTTTGTTTCCTTGCGTGTCAGCTTTTTTACGGTATAGCTTGCTGTTTTAAGGAAGTTTGCGATTTCTGTCGAGGTTGCCTCGTCTTTAAGAGCCATCTTCTTGCCGTCAGATGTGCCGTGAAACTTAGCCTTAAACGGAAGCTTGCCCTTGTCATTTGTAAGCTTTAAGTCTATTGTCCAATATTCTTCGGGATTAAATGCTTCTATTTCACGCTCTCTGTCCACAATCAGACGTACAACAACAGATTGAACACGTCCTGCGCTCAATCCCTTTTTAACCTTCTTCCATAAAAGAGGGCTTATCTGATAACCGACTATTCGGTCGAGGACACGGCGTGTCTGTTGTGCGTCAACTAAGTTCATATCTATGGGGCGTGCCACTTTTACTGCTTCTTTTACTACATCCTTTGTGACTTCGTTGAAGGTAATACGGCAATCGCTTTGTGGGTCAATGCCGAGTACGTTTGACAAATGCCAGGATATCGCCTCTCCTTCGCGGTCAGGGTCAGTTGCGAGATATACTTTAGAGGCGTTTGCTGCCTTCTTTTTCAGCTTTGAGATAAGGTCGCCCTTGCCTCTGATTGTAATATACTTTGGTTCAAAGTCATTTTCGATATCTATGCCGAGAGTGCTTTTCGGCAAATCTCTCAGGTGACCCATTGTCGCTTCTATATCATATCCGCTTCCCAGATATTTTTTAACAGAGTCCACCTTTGTGGGTGACTCCACAATAACCAATTTCTTTTTTGATGTGCGTTTACTTGCCTTTTTTTCGGCCATAAACTTATCCTCCTAAATCCCTTGTATTTCAAAAATTAAGATATAGAATAATACTCACCGGGATGTTGTTTTATTACCCTTGCCATAAGCAATTGAATAATTGTAAAGCTGAGCTCTGTCATATCAATGGAGCAATCTCTTGAGATGTCATTGATATGCACTGCAGAATTTGCTTCATATAAATATTTGAGTACTATTCGTTGCTTTTCATCAAAGCTCTCAAAGTCAGGCTTTGGTGCCGCCTGAAGGTTTAATATGATATCTTCTGTTGAATTTTCAGAAGTATTTTTCTTTTGTCTGTTTTCGTCTATAAGATCAATTCCGTATTTAAGTTCCTTCGGATATACGGAAATATATTCCTCTATTATGTCTTCGGCTGATACAATCAGCTTTGCACTATTCTTAATAAGGCTGTTGGGAAGAGCCGAGCCTTTATCTGTTGGCTTACCCGGGACGGCAAATAAATCTCTGTTTGAGGAAACTGCCCAATTTGCAGTAAGCTTAGTGCCGCTTGAAAGTTCGCCTTCGATTATAACAACGCCGTGGGAAAGACCTGCAATAATTCTGTTACGTTCCCGATAGAATGAGGCTCTGCCTGTTACACCGGGCGGTCTTTCTGAAATAACAGCACCATTTGTAATTATTTTATTATAAAGATTTTTATTCTGATGTGGATATATGATATCCACACCGCCTGCCAATACGGCGGCTGTGTTGCTGCCGGCATCAAGTGCACCCTTATGTGCAGAGGAGTCAGCCCCCAGAGCCATACCGCTTATGATAAATACGCCTGCCTTTGCAAGCTTATTCGCCAAGTCATATGTGAACTGACGGCCGTAATCGGAGCACTTTCTCGAGCCTACAATAGATACGCAGACTAAATTATTAAAGTCGGGCATTTCTCCCTTGACATACAGTATCTGCGGCGGAGCATAGACCTCAGCAAGCATCGACGGATATCGTTTGTCATCAATTGAAATAACCGATATACCATTGTCGTTGCAATATTGTATAAGCTCTCTTGCAGGTTCAAGGGAACGCCGTGCCTTAAGCCGAAATGAAAGCGGTAAGTCGGAGAGTAACGATTTGTATAATTCATCCGAAGAATATATTACCTCGGCAGAACCGTATTTTTTAATATACTTTTCAATATACATTGGGTTGTGACCGCAGAGTATGTTAAGCCACAATTTATATAAAATATCTTCGGTGTATTCCATTTTACCTCTCCATACTCGGTTTTAGCATATACATTGCAATCCCTGCCGCAACGGCGGCGTTTAAAGACTCAATTTGTCCGCACATATTTATTCTGACAGAAATATCAGATATATCAATCACGGCATCTGAAACACCGTGAGCCTCGCTGCCGATTACTATTGCACGCTTGCCTTTTATATTTGTATCTTCAATGGATACTGAGTTTGTCAAAGCGGTAGCCGCAACGGTAAACCCTGAGCTTTTAAGTTTTTTTATATCGTCAAGGACAATATCCGCAAAACCCATTCTAAAGACAGAACCCATACTTGAGCGTACTGTCTTGGGGTTATATATATCTGTGCAATTATTTATAAGACATATTTGCTTAACGCCTGCGGCTTCTGCGGTACGGATAATCGTACCCATATTTCCCGGCTCTGATATTCCGTCGAGGATGAGTATATAGTCACAGCTTAAGTCGATAATCTTCTTATGGGGAATTTTTATTACCGAGGCAATGCCCTGAGGTGTTTCGGTGTCACATACCTCATTAAAAAGCTTATCTTCTGTAATATAAACGATTTTTCCTGTGCTGTCAAGAGTTTTAATAAAGTCCTTGTTATTATTGAAGAAAGTCTGTGATGCTAAAAGAAACTCAATTTCGTCAGGTATGTGAGCTACGCTGTCCCGTACAATACGCAAGCCCTCAGCAAAATAAAGGCCGCTTTTTTCGCGGCCTTTTTTGCGGCTTAAACTACGCACTGTTTTAATAATTTTATTTTCACGGCTTTGAATAATATTTATCATGACCGTACCTCTTTTATTTTATTCTATGCACCGTCGCTTTTAAAACTATGTATGTGATAACAGTTTGTATAGGGAGCTGTAACAGATTTTTTATAATGCGTGAAGGCATTATTCCAATCAATCCACTTCCTGCTGTGGGAGCAAGTGCAATGGAATTTAAAATTATGTTTACAACCAGCATCACAACTGTGTTTGCTATCAAAATTCTGACAACAGTCGGTTTCTTATTATATAGCATTAAACCGTAGAGAATACCGCCAACGCCAACGCTCAATGTATAAGTGAACAGAAAACCGCCTGTGGGCTTGATTATAAACGCAGTAATGTCTGATATTATCGCAACAATTCCGCCGATAATCGGGCCGAAAAGCGAGCCTGCAATAGGCGCTACGATAAAGCTAAAGCCTATTCTCAGATATGATGTAAAATCAATCGAAAAATAGTTGAGTATTACCTTTGCCGCAATAAGCATAGCACATATTGCCAATGTCTTTGTTTGCTTAATCTGTTTTGAAAAATCAGAACCATTATGCAATATGCCGAGTGCCAGCATAATAATAAAAACGGATATTATTACAGTGGCACCGATATTGAAGTTTGAAAATACATTTAAAAAGGAACTGACAGTTTCAAGTCCCATACGGATAACACCCTTGATGCTATCCATTGCTCCGTCAAAAACCGAAACAAAATTTTGCATAAAAATACCTCCTTTTGATAATAACACTGCCTTACACAGCAAAAGAGGTATTTCGATGTGTATAACAGCGGGATGCGGCACCCACACCGCGGTAAAACACTTCGTCCGACTGCCAACTCCCTGTGCAGACGGCACTGCAGACCATAAAGGTCAACGCATGGGTGCCTACTCTGTATGTTTGTTTTCAGAGATTATAAAAGATTCCTCGCATTGCCTTGCGGCAGCATCGAAGAATCTTTGAAATCAATTATTTTACTTGGTCAACAAGACTCTTGAATGCTTCAGGATCTGATACTGCAATTTCAGCGAGCATCTTTCTGTTGATTTCAATACCCTTGTTCTTAAGGCCGCTCATAAACTTGCTGTAGCTGATACCATTCATACGTGCAGCAGCGTTGATACGAGCAATCCAAAGCTGTCTGAAATCTCTCTTCTTAGCCTTTCTGTCTCTGTAAGCGTAAGACAGTGACTTCATAACTGCCTGATTAGCTGTCTTGTAGAGCTTGCTCTTAGCACCTCTGTATCCCTTTGCAAGCTTTAATATTTTTTTATGTCTTGCACGAGTTCTCATCGCACCTTTTACTCTTGCCATATTAGTTATCCTCCTTGTAAATCAATTTAGAAGTTGTTTGCAACTTATTTGTAAGGCATCATATTCTTGATTGTTGCCTCATTTGCAGCTGAAAGATAGCCGCCCTTTCTAAGATGTCTTTTTCTCTTTGTTGTCTTCTTGTTAAGAATGTGACTTCTGAAAGCCTTAGCTCTCTTAACCTTACCGTTTTTGGTAATACCGAAACGCTTTGCAGCTCCTCTGTGAGTTTTAATTTTAGGCATAAAATTTCTCTCCTTCCATATTATTACTGTTTTGGTTTAACCTTTTGGAAAAAGCCTTACGCTTTTGTAGGTGACAGAAGCATAGCCATATTTCTGCCCTCCATCTTG
>CADAVS010000040.1 GCA_902791425.1 uncultured Ruminococcus sp. | reverse complement strand
ATTGGAATATACGAGTATATCTCTTTTAGCTTGGTTGCCGCCCAATCGTGATGTATTTCTGATACTTCGCCTTTTGTGGAATAAGCGGCGCCGCATTCTGAAATTATAATAGGCTTTCTGTCGCCGTATTTGTCAACAAAATCCTTTATCATTAAAACGGGGTCGGAGCTGTAACCCGTTTTAAAGCATATCTCGTTAAATTTTTCAACGCCTTCCCATATTCTGCCTTCAAAGTATTTGTTGCAGTAGATTGTAATTCCCACATAGTCAACGCAATCATCACCGGGGTAGAAGTCGTCAGATGTATACGGACGGCTTTCGCTTTTCCAGGGGTCAGTATGTGCAACACTCCAAACAACGCTGACGTTTGGCAAATAACGTACAGAATTTGCAATCGAGTTAAAAGCGTTTTTAAATTCGTCGGGAGTGCATTGGTTACCCCATATGTTGACTTCGGCACCTATTCTTAAAAATACGGGAACATCACCATACTGCAACAAGATGTTTTTGAGTTCGGATATGTAAGAATCTGATGCAGATATTGCTCTTGCGTCACTTCCCTGATTTGGAAAGTTCAGAGCGAGTTCAATGGACTTTTCCTCTTGACGTGCTTTTTTAAATATGACGTTTGCCCAATCAAATTCGTTAGAATATCCGTATTCAAGATAGAGAAGTATCGTAGACTCATTACTCTTGGAACTTTCGCTGACCTGACCGTAGAGAACTCCGTCAGGCTCGTTTTTTGCACCATAGTATTTTTGGTTCTGCGGTGTTTGTTTGTATAGTTCAAGTACTGACGGAAGCTGTTTTTGAAATTCCTCGGCTATTCTTACGCCGTCTGTCCAGCCGAGCTTTCTGCCATATGGTGCATAAATACCGAAATATTTAGCCGCATTTGCATAGTCGCCGATAAAGTAGTAGGCAAAGGCGGTTTCATATGCTCTTGAACCCACAATATTGTCGGTTTGCTCATTGCTTGGCTCTGCAGAGATAAGGTCGACTATCTGACTGCCGTATTCGGCAATCTTTGGATAGTCCTTTGCTTGCAGACTCATATCATAGCTGTCGTTGAGTGCCCAGAAGCTATGAGGTAATTCATAGGCATATGTGGGCAGATACGCTGACAGCATCAATATTGAGATTATAATAGCTGTTAATTTTTTAATCATTTAAATTCTCCTCACATATTATATCGTCTATTATCCATCTTACACCACATAATAGTATGGTACAAATTATAAATCCAAAATAATTTTATTTAATGGTTGCCCTATGCCCATACAGTTGTCAAGCCCAACTGCAATGAAAAAATTATTTTGGATTTTGCGGAGAGTTTCCGCATATTACAAGCTCACATATTCATATAGTCATCTATACCCTCTGCTATTGCCTTTCCTATTGCATCACTGCTACTCTTAATAATTGCTAAATCAGAGGCATTGTCGTAAAAGCCAATCTCCATATATGCGATAGGAATAGGTGACTTAAAGAACAAAATCAATTCGGGATAGCCGTCATATCTTCCGCCTGCCGCCGCTGACAAGGCTGTTTCAGATACAATTCTGTCATTTATACATTTGCCTGCCCGGTTGCCTCTTTCGATGTAATCGGCAGGAATGCCTGCCTGGTCATATTGACCGCTCAACGATATATAATAACTGCCCGAACCGCCACCTGCATTTGCGTGAACGCATACAAACAAGTCTGCATCGGGATTGCTTGTTATGTCGTTATTGGGATAACAATACTCAACCCTTTTTGTCATTGACGGGTTGTTTGTGCTTGTTCGGGTGACTCTGACAGTATAGCCCATCTCTTCAAGATATTTTTTGGCGGCCAGAACATTGTTCATATTAAGCTCAGGCTCAGTATCTCTGTCGCCGTTTCCGATGGGATACCAACAACCGCCGTTTTTTGGGGCTCTGCCAATACAGCCGCTGCCCATACAATCCTGCCATATGGTGCCGCTTTTAAAGTGCCGCCATTCGCCCCAACCGCCTTTTTGGGAGCTGTATATCCATCCGTCTTGCTGCTTTTGGGTGTCAGACATAGCCGATGATGATATTCCGTGGCCCGGGTCCAAGACAATAATTCCTTTGCTTGTCGGTGTGGCTTGAATAATTTTTTTGTTATCCTCTGTCGCTTGTTTGTCGGAGCCTTCTGCAATATCTTTTTTTGAAGACGCTTTAGGTTTTTCGTCGTTACTTACTGTAGAATTGGCATCCTTTTGTTCTTCTTCGTCAGAGTCGGTGTTATAAACAATTCCCGACTGTGTGTTGTTGCCTCCGCCAATGGTTATAACCCCTGCCGCAGACAGAATTACTATTGACAAGGCACAGGATAAAACTGCCATTATAACTATAACACACATTATACGGATTGTTTTCATAGCTGAGGATGAAGAAGGGTTGTCGTTTCTTTTAACTTTCATTAGTCAAACCTCAAATACTCTGATTTTGCGTAGCCTACATAACCATTCCAACTGATTTCATAGAATGTACCTGTTCCGCTCGAAATATATGCAACCCGACTTCCCACAGGTATTTCGCATATGATGTTATTTGGATTTTCTTCGGGTGAGGTTCTTAAATATATTGAATGCTTGACATTGCATACTGTCATAGAGTATGAGTCAGAGCCACCCGGAGAAGAATTGCTTAAATATTGTGTCTTTGCATATCCGTACTGTCCGTTATATACAATTTTTGAAAAAGCAGAGTTTGTGTATTCAATATATCCTACTTTTGTGCCAAGTGGAATAGTACAAATTATATTGCTCTGATTTTCAACAGGCTCACTCCTTAGATATATTGAATCCTTAACATTTGCAACATACATATAATATGCAACATTTGTGTTGCCGCTGTTTGCAGATGCAGGCGTTGCCTGAGGAACTGATGGGGATAAATACTCGCGTTTAACATAGCCCTCTTGATTGTTGTATGAGATTTTTGCGAATACGTTATCTGTGTTTTCAATAAAGCTGATGGCAATTCCGAGAGGTATTTCGCATATTATGTTACTTTTATCCTCTACAGGAGCACTGCGGAAGTAAATGCTGTGCTTGACATTTGCAACATACATTGTTGATGTCTCAGTGACAGACGGCATTGTTGCAGAGAGCATCGCCTTTTCTATATATCCGTTGTACTGACCGTCGTTGCCCATATATGTAATTGAGGCATATACCTGATTTGCGTCTTTGTGATAGATAACAGAAGCACCCGTCGACAGACCGATTAAGATTGAGCTTGTGTCGCTTGGTTCACTTCTGATATACGCGTTGTCCACTACGTACATAGTGCGGTTCATATCTTTGTTTGACGAAAGATTAATTATTCCGCTGAAAAACAAGACGCATAAAATTATTGTTGCGATTAAAATTGTGCCTAAGATTGATACTGCAACGATTAATGAAGAATGTCCGTTGCTTGAATTATAGTAGTTATCATTATTCATATAAATCCCTCCATAAGAAAATTATACAGTAAAACAAATTAAAGTGCAAGAAATATGTAAAATTTCTTAAAAAAATTTTTTTCAAATATATAGTTGATGATAGCGGATATTTCAACTACATTTTGTGTATTGCGAAGATAAAAGACAAAAATCACAAATTTTTTACAAAATTAGGTGTTGAATTATTTTAAAATCTTTGATATTATATTACAGAGATATTACAGAGTGGTTAATATATGTGGAGTTAAATTGTTTGAAACGCAAGCTTAAGGAATAAAATAACCCTTTAAGCTTATACATAAATCACGTCTGTTTTTGCTCTGCAAAAACAGATATTTTTGATGTTTGGAGGTAAGGATAAGTGAGAGAGTTAAATGAAGTATGGGACAGCGTATTAAAGCAAATGTCGGAAGAGATTTCATCTGTATCATTCGAAACGTGGATAAAGCCTGTTATGCCTGTTTCGATTGACGGTAATGATATGGTTCTGTCTGTAAAGAGCAGCCTGAGCAAGAATATGCTTATGACAAAATTTCGTTCAATGATAGAGAGCTGTCTTGAGTTGGCGGCAGGTACTTCATTGACGCTCAATGTAGTTGTGGAAGAGGAGGGCAAAAACAGCAATGACAGAAATAATGAGTCAGAGGCAGACCCTATTACAAGAAAAAGTGAACTTAACCCAAGATACTCATTTGATAATTTTGTGGTAGGCGGAAATAACAATTTAGCATATGGTGCAGCCCTCGCTGTTGCAGAAACTCCCGGACAAAAGTATAATCCCTTGTTTTTGTATGGCGGAAGCGGATTGGGAAAGACACATTTGCTTCAGGCAATCGGCAACAAGTATTCCGAACTGTATCCCAACAGAAAGGTTTTATATACCACAAGTGAAAAGTTTACATATGAGCTTGTTACAGCCATAAGAGAAAAGACAAATCAGGACTTCAGAAACAAGTACAGAAATGTTGATTTGCTTTTGGTTGACGATATTCAGTTTTTAGCTACAAAGGAGCTTGCACAGGAGGAATTTTTCCATACCTTCAACGCCATATATGAGGCGGGAAATCAGATTGTGCTGACGTCGGACAGGCTTCCGTCTGAAACACCGCATTTGACGGACAGATTAAAGGGCAGATTTCAGATGGGATTGATTGCTGATGTTCAGCCTCCCGATTATGAAACAAGACTTGCCATTCTCCGTGCAAAGATTGAGGATGAATATTTTACATTTGATGAAGAAATAATTGAATATGTTGCTGACAATATCCGTTCAAATGTCCGTGATTTGGAGGGTGCTGTTAAGAGAATACTTGCATATGCAGGCATAGAGCGTACAAACACAATTTCCATAGAGCTTGCACAAAAGGCGCTAAAGGAGATTATTTCGACTTTGCCTCAGCGAAACATTACAACGGAGGTAATAATAGACGAGGTTGAGAAATATTATCACCTGCCGCAAGGCTCATTAAAGACAAAAAAGCGTTCAAATGATGTGGCTTATCCAAGACATATTGCAATGTACCTTGCAAGAGAGGTGCTGGGTGAGTCATATCCGCAGATAGGTGAGGTCTTTGGGCGTGACCATTCAACTGTTATGAGTGCGGTAAGAAAGGTTAAAAGCAATTTGAGCGGTGATACAGAGCTTGCTGAAAAGCTGCAGGAGCTTGTAGATAATATTCGCAAGAATTAGTCGTTGGGAGAATTCAATTACAATGAAGTTAAATGATACAATTGCGGCAATAGCGACACCGAGAGGTGCAGGCGGAATAGCCATTATACGTTTAAGCGGAACAGATGCCGAGAAAATCGCAGATATTATGATTAAGCCCTACGGCAGCAAAATGCTGACTGAGCTTGAAAGCCATAAGCTGACTCTGTCGCGTGTCTTTGCATATGATAAGCCGGATTATATGATAGACGAAGCACTTGTTGCCGTTATGCGTGCACCGAAATCATATACGGGAGAAGATGTGGTGGAGATAAATTGTCACGGCGGTTATTTGGTTGCGGATAAGATATTAAACGGGATTTTACGATGCGGTGCAAGGCTTGCCGAGGCAGGCGAGTTCACAAGACGTGCCTTTATAAACGGCAAGACTGATTTAAGCGGAGCCGAGGCTGTAATGGACTTGATGGAGTCCGCCACGGAGGAGGGCTTGCACAATGCGGCAGTTTCTCTGACGGGTGTTCTTGCGGATAAAATCAAAGCACTCAGAGAGAAAACGCTGAGTATTGCGGCAAATATATCTGCGGCGGCTGACTACCCTGATGAAGTTGATATGCCGGAAAGCACTGAGCTTCTTGCTGTGATTGACGGAATACAGGCACAGATTGATGAATTGCTGAACGGCTTTAACAAAGGCCGTATTATGCGTGACGGTGTGAGGACTGTTATTGTGGGGCGTCCCAACGTGGGCAAGTCCTCGCTTTTAAATGCTCTGTTGAGGGCGGAGCGTGCAATTGTAACCGATATTCCGGGTACCACAAGAGATACCATTGAGGAGCTTGTGAGCATTGGCGGTATAGCACTGAGGCTTACTGATACCGCAGGAATAAGAGAGGGCAAAGACGAGGCAGAAAAAATAGGCATTGAAAAGTCCAGAGAAAATATCGAGGTAGCGGATTTGTGTCTGTTTGTATTGGACTCATCAGAGGAAATGACAAATGATGATTATGATATAGCCAAGGCGTTAAAGGGAAAGAAGACTATTGTTGTATTGAATAAATGCGACAAACAGCCTGTTATATCAGCAGAGAATGTTAAAGAGATATTCACAACAGATGTGGCTGTTGTTGAAACGGCTACGCCAAAAACAGGCGAGACGTCAGGAATAGAAAACCTTGAAGAAATAATTTCGGATATGTTTATCGGCGGCGAGATTAAGCCTGACGAAGTATATATCTCCAACGAAAGGCAGAGGGATGCTTTGATAAAGGCGAGAGATGCGGTCACACATTCGAGAGAATGTATACAATCGGGACTGCCCTATGACCTATTGTTTATTGACTTAGAGGACGCCGTTTCTGCATTTGGCGAAGTGACGGGAGAGACTGTTCAAGAGGAAATAGTCAACAATGTATTTGAAAGATTTTGTGTAGGAAAATAAAAAATAAAGGAAATGATTATAGTGAATGAGATTTCGCTCTCATTTGATTTTATTGATAAGTATGTCAGGTTTGTTAAGCCCGAATATGTGCAGATATACATATATATCAAGTATTGTGTCGAGAAAAACGGAGCGTTTCCCGACACTGCCGAGATAGCGGCGGCACTTGATATTTTGCCGACAAAGGCAGAGTTTGTTATAGAGTATTGGACAAGCTGCGGAGAGTTTATCTATGAGAACGGAGTATACACAATAAAATCAGATGACAACAAGACTGAAACAGATAAAAAAGCAAAAATAAAGGCTGCAGATGCGGCAAAGAAAAATCTTATTCAGAGAGTAAGAAGTATGAAGCCGTCATATTCTCAAGAGGAAATAGATGCTGTTGCCACAGCAAACAAGCAGATATCGGGATTATTTTATCAGGCGGAAAAGATACTGAACAAGGTTCTGACCGCATCTGATATGGAACTTATATTTTCGTTTAATGATTGGCTGGGACTTCCCGTAGAGGTCATATTGATGCTGCTCACTTATGCCGCAAAAAAGGGAAAGACCACAAAGAGGTACTTAGAAACCGTTGCGATTGATTGGGCGGAAAAGGGTATTGATACATTTGAGTCGGCAGAGGCATATGTGTCAGAGCTTGAGGCGATAGACTGTGCCGAACATCAGGTGAGGAGTATTTTGGGTATTTATGACAGAGGTCTTACAACCACTGAAAAGAAATATATCAAGCTTTGGACAGAGAATATGAAGATACCGACGGAACTCATATCTCTTGCCTATGACAAGACGGTTGAGTATACTGGCAAATTAAGCTGGAGTTATATGGATAAGATGCTGCAGAATTGGGTTGAAAGCGGATTTGAAACTGTTGCGGATGTAAAGGCGGCTGATGAGGAATTTTACAAAAACAATAAATCAGCTGAGCCAAAGGCGAATAAAGCAAGACCGAGCAAGTTTAATAATTATGAAGATGCCAACAGGGACGATTACGCAGAACTTGAGGAGCAAATTCTTGATATGATGCTTGACGATAATTATTGATAAGGCGGTGTAATGTATGGAGTCGGCGTATTCGATAGCAAATGCTGAGATAGAAAAAATCAGAAGAGATAATGCGGAACTTTTGCGTAAACGTGAGGCAGAGGTCCGTGAAAAAGCACCTGAGTTTGCCGAGGTTGAGGCAGAGCTTTCCAGATGCGGTGTTGCACTTTCCAGGTGTTTTATTGATGGCGGAATTGATTTGGAAGCTATAAAAAACAATATTCGTACAGCACGTGCAAAGAAAGCAAAAATCTTAAAAGATCTTGGCTTGCCCGAGAATTATCTGGATGAAATTTTTTCCTGCAAAAAATGCCGTGACACAGGCTTTGACGAAAACGGCCATCGCTGTGAGTGCCTAAAAAAGCTGATTTCAAAGAATATATGCACCAATTCAAATCTGACAGGTATTATGCGTCAGCAAACCTTTAATAATTTTGATTTAAAGCTGTTTGAAAATCAGCCTGACATAAACGGCCATTCAGTGGCTGAGATTATACAAAGAGCTATGAAAAAGGCTATAAGCTTTTCTGAGAATTTTGAAGCTACAAAGCAGAATATTTATATGTATGGCGATGCCGGTACAGGTAAAACCTATATGTCCTCCTGTATAGCAAACCGTGCTTTGGAGCGGGGCTTTACAGTATACTACCAATCCGCATTTAAAATGCTTGATGCTTTGGAAAAGCTAAAGTTTGGAAGATATGACGAGGACGAGCAGGCTCAGGCGGAATATACGGTGAAATATATATATGATGTTGACTTGCTGATTATTGATGATGTGGGAACAGAATTTGTAACGGCGTACTCGGCGGCGGCGTTATTCGACATAATAAATTCCAGACTTACAGAGGAAAAAAGCACAGTGATTTCGTCTAATTTAAGCCCCACAAAGATTACGGACTTGTACGGCACAAGATTGGCGTCAAGGATAATGGGTTCATATGAGCCTATGCGTTTTGTGGGCAGAGATTTAAGAAGAATGAAAAAAGATTAAAGAATTTGTTTTAGGATAAAATTATGAAGAAAACCGAATTAATAAAAAGATATATCTTGTTTATAATAAGTCTGTTTTTTGTGGCGTTGGGTGTTGCGGTTACAAAGAAGGGAGAGATGGGCGTGTCGCCCATTTCGTCTGTTGCGAATGTTATGAGCTACAGATTTACCGATATATCCCTTGGTACCTGGCTTATAATTTGGAATTGTGTCTTGATTGTAGGGCAGATTATTTTGCTGAGAAGAGCTTTCAAACCCATACAGCTTTTGCAAATCCCCGTATCTTTTATATTCGGCTATTTTACTGATTTTGGTATGTGGTGTGTGTCCTTTTACACTCCCGATACTTACATACTGAGAATTGTAAATGTTATTATAGGAACAATCATAGTCGGCTTTGGCGTATCCCTTGCGGTGATTGCAGATGTCATTATGAATTCGGGCGAGGCGTTTGTTAAGGCACTTTCGGATAAATTCAACAAGGAGTTCGGAACTATGAAAACAGCCTTTGATATAAGCTGTGTTGTTTTGGCAGTTGTTTTGTCACTTGTATTCTTCGGCTTTAAAATTGTCGGCACAAGAGAGGGAACTCTAATCGCTGCCTTGTTTACGGGAAGTGTTGTGAGGTTCTTTTGTTCTAAAATTTCCAAGCCTATACTAAAGTTTATTAAATAGGATTATTGTGGATTTTTTATTGCATAAAACTAAAAGATGTGATAATATAATAGTATTATTGTACAGCAGGAGGAAATGATTATGGCTTTATTAAAACTCAGACCGAGCTTTAAAGACTATTTGTGGGGCGGTCATAAGCTTGTAGACGAATATAATAAAGAATATGACGGCGATATTCTGGCGGAGAGCTGGGAGATGTCTTGTCATAAAGACGGTCCGTCATATATTGTCGGAGGTGCATATGACGGGATGACACTTTCGGAATACATAGAAAAAAACGGAAAAGAGGTTTTGGGCTCAAACTGTGACAGATTTGAGGACTTTCCGATTTTGATAAAACTCATTGATGCTAAAAAAGACTTATCTGTTCAGGTGCATCCCGATAATGAGTATGCCTTGAAAAATGAGGGACAGTACGGAAAGACTGAAATGTGGTACATCGTTGACTGCGAACCGGGTGCACAACTGTTCTACGGCTTTAAAAGTGAAATTTCAAAAGAGGAGTTTGAAAAACGTATAAACGAGAACACTCTCACCGACATATTGAACGCTGTTAAAGTGAAGAAGGGTGATGTTTTCTTTATTGATGCGGGAACAATTCACGCAATAGGTAAGGATATACTGATTGCCGAGATACAGCAAAATTCCAACGTGACATATCGTGTGTATGACTACGGCAGAAAAGGTGCCGACGGTAAGGAGAGGGAACTCCACATAGACAAGGCGGTAGAGGTTACAAAGCGTATGCCTCCTGCGGAAAAAGGTTTTTCGCCCGATATAGCAAGCTGTGAATACTTTACAGTGGATAAGCTGTACTTAGACGGAGAATATTTTTCAAAGGTATCGGGAACGGTTGCCGATAAGTCGTTTATGAATGTACTGTTCTTAAGTGGCAGCGGCGAAATAGTATGCGGAGAAGAAAGAATGAGCTTCAAAAAGGGTGACAGCTTCTTTTTGACGGCAAACAGCGGCGAGTATGAAGTGAGCGGTAGGTGCGAGGCTTTAGTAACCGTTGTAAAATAAGGCAAAAATAAATATTTTTATAGGAGATAAACATATGTATTATTTGGGTATTGATTTGGGCGGAACTAATATTGCGGTAGGTATAGTTGACGAAAAGGGTAAGATTTTAAATACAAAGAGTGTACCCACCAAGGCACAGAGAGAGGATAAGGAAATAATTAAGGATATGGCTGACACCTGTCTTAGCTTGCTTAAGGAAGAAAATCTCAGCCTTGACGATGTAGAGGCAGTAGGTGTCGGAAGTCCGGGAAGTATTGACAGCAAGAATGGTGTTGTTGTATACGCAAACAATCTTAATATGGAAAAGTCTAAGGTTGGACCTATGCTCTCCGAATTGCTTGGCGGTAAAAAGGTGTATTTGGATAATGATGCAAATGTTGCGGCATATGGTGAGTATTATATAAACGGCGACAACAGCGAAAGCTTTGTGTTCATCACATTGGGCACAGGTGTTGGCGGCGGTGTAATCATCAACGGAAACATATATCGTGGTTTTAATGGTGCAGGCGGAGAGCTTGGACATATCATAATCAATATGGACGGCGAGCAATGTACTTGCGGAAACAAAGGCTGTTGGGAGGCATATGCATCTGTAACGGCACTTGTTGCTCAGACAAAACGTGCAATGGAAAACAATCCTGACAGTATGATGATTAAGTTTGCTGAGGAAAAGGGAGTTGTAAACGGCCGTACTGCATTTGAATGTGCAAAGAAGGGCGATAAGGCGGCAGAAGAGGTTGTAAAAGCTTATCAGAACTACATTGCGGCAGGTTTGATAAATATTCTGAATATTTTTCAGCCGCAAAAGATTTTAGTTGGCGGCGGAATAAGCAAAGAAGGCGAATATTTGTTAGGCCCTGTGAGAGATATTGTTTATAAGGGCGACTACAACAAATATATGCAGAAAGCAGTTATTGAAACCGCAACCCTGTTTAATGATGCGGGAATTATCGGTGCGGCAATGCTTGCGAAAGAGAATTTATAACATACATAATTATTTATATTTAAAACCGTCGGGCAGAGTGTTCCGACGGTTTTAAAATGTAAATTATACTTTGTAAATGAAAATTTACATAATATAGGTTGTTTTTTTTCTGAAAATATAATATAATTTATATTATTTATTGGTATTGATAATGGGAGTGATATATGTGACGAGTAGAGAACAGAAAAATTCTCAGACTTTTATAAAAGGTGCCTTAATATTGGGCATAGCTAATTTTGTTACAAAAATAATAGGTGCATTCTTTAAGGTGCCGTTGATTAGCTTAATCGGCAATGAGGGGAGCGGTTATTTTAATGTTGCTTATCAGATATATACATTTATGTTTATAGTGGCAACGGCGGGTTTCCCTGTGGCTATATCAAAAATGGTATCTGAAAGCGAAGCAAAAAATTCTTATAATGATGCAAAAAAGGTGTTCAGGGTTGCGTTTATGTTCCTGTTTGTTGTAGGCATTGTGGGAACCCTGATACTGCTTTTACTGTCCGATAAGCTGGCGGTGTTGGTTGGTATTCCAGATGCATCAATGGGAATAGCTGTCATTGCACCTGCAATATTCTTTGTGGCAATGTCCTCTGCTTATCGCGGCTATTTTCAGGGTAAGCAGGATATGTATCCCACCGCATTCAGCGAGGTTGTCGAGTCTGCCGGTAAAATGATAATCGGTCTTGTTATGGCGGCATTTTTTATGAAAATGAGTATTGACGGCTCAATAGGTAAGGCGATTGATTTTGCCGCAGGCAAGATTTCTGATACACATACTCAGACTATTTTTTCGTCAACAGGTGCTATATTCGGTGTTACAGCAGGCACCTTCCTTGCAAGCTGTTTGCTGACGGTTATATATATTGTTAAGAAGAGAAAGAGAGAAAATGCAGGCGATATTCCTCGAGGAAACAGAGATATATTGCTGTCACTCATAAAGATTGCAATTCCTATTACAATCGGTGCGTCGGTGTCGAGCCTTACAACTCTTATAGATATGGGCACAATATGCAGAAGATTGGTTGTAAGACCCGAAGTCTTTGAAAAATATGCCTTTATGTTCAGCGAGGGCAGTGAGTTCTATGCACAGGCATTGGAGGGCGGTTGGGATGCTGCCACAACGCTTACCCACAAAGCGACAACTCTTTACGGAATGTATACGGGCAAGGCGTTGACAATGTTCAATCTGCCTCTTACGTTGATTGTTGCTCTCGGAACAAGTGTTGTGCCTGCCATATCCTCTGCGGTTGCAAGAAAAAACAGCATTGAGGCACGTGGCATCACCGAAAGCACACTCAGAATAGCTATGTTGTTTGCCGCACCCTGTGCCTTCGGTATGGCAGTTTTGTCTAAGGAAATACTGAATTTGCTGTTCGGCACATATGACGCAGCTTCTGTACTGTCAATTCTATCCTTTGCTATTATTCCTGTTGCAATCGTTCAGGTGACGAACTCTATTTTGCAGGCGTACGGCCGTGTGTATGTACCTGTTGTAAATATGATTGTCGGCGGTGCAGTAAAGGTTTTGGTAAACTTTCTCTGTATTCCGTATCTGGGTATAGATGGTGCTCCTGTGGGAACGGGAGTGTGCTATCTGATTATTGCAATACTCAATATAAGAGCGATAATCAAAACATCAGGCGTTAAGATTAATTGGATAGACTTTATAGCAAGACCATTGGTTGCGGCTTTGATAATGGGTGCGGTCGGATATATTCTGTCCACATTTATTCCTGTGGGAAGATTTATGTGCATTGTTGAAATCGGAATTTGTGTTGTCGCATACGCAGTTGCTGTTTTATTTATAGTTAAGGCACTCAGACGTGAGGATGTTTTAACCTTGCCAAAGGGTGATAAAATTGCTAATATTTTAGATAAATTCAATGTGTTGAGATAGGAGAAAATAAAGTTATGGAACTAAAGAACGGAAAATATACATTTGACGAGTTGGTGGAAATTATCGAAAAGCTGAGAAGCCCCAACGGATGTCCCTGGGATAGAGAGCAAACCCACGAGAGTATTCGCAACAGTATGATAGAGGAGGCCTATGAGCTTGTGGAGGCAATAGACGGTGGAAAAGGCGAAAAAATTGCTGACGAAAGCGGAGATGTTCTCTTGCAGGTTGTCCTTCACGCTCAAATCGGTAAGGATAACGGCGAATACGATATAAATGATGTTACCGATATGATAAGCAGAAAGATGATTCACAGACATCCTCACGTTTTTGGTGAGGTGTCGGTGAAAAACAGTGATGAGGTTCTGACAAATTGGGATGCAATTAAGCGTGCAGACAGAGAGCAGACAAGCATCGCAGACGACCTTAGGGGCGTATCAATGTATATTCCCACATTGATGCGTGCTAAAAAAATATGCAAAAAAGCCAAAAAGGCAGGATATGCTTACAGCACACAGCCTGTGGGTGCAAGCTCTGAGGAGGAGTTTGGAAAGTTGTTGTTTGATATTGCGGTTGCGGCAGGGGAAAAGAAAATTGACCCTGAAGTTGCACTCAGCGGATATATTAACAAGTTTATAAATGATTTTGCGGAATTTGAGAAAAATAAGGATTGAGAAAGGGAAAATAAAATGCGACTTGATAAATATTTAAAGGTTTCGCGCCTTATCAAGCGCAGAACCGTCGCAAATGAGGCGTGCGACGCGGGTAAGGTAATCGTCAACGGAAAGTCAGCCCGCGCTTCATACGACGTTAAGGAGGGCGACGTGCTCGAAATAACGCTCGGCGCAAAAAGCGTAAAAGGAGTGGGTTTATTATGGCACAAAAGGGCGATCTCTTATCCGTCAGACACGACATACGGGTTGTTGACGCAACCATTCGAGACGGCGGATTATGCAACGATTTCAGATTTGACGACAAGTTTGTGAGCGACCTTTACAAAGCAAACAACAAGGCCGGAGTTGACTACATGGAGTTCGGCTACAAGGGCGATAAGGAAATGTTCGACGTTGAGAAGTTCGGACCGTGCAAGTTCTGCGATGACGACTACGTTCGTTCTATCGTGGGCGAGAACAATACCGACCTCAAGATCGCAGTAATGGCTGACGTAGGACGCTGCAACTACAAGAACGATATCCACGACCGCAGTGAGTCACCGATCGACCTCATTCGCATTGCGACATATCTCCACCAGATACCTACAGCTGTT